>JBEKSF010000103.1:0-22048 GCA_049517295.1 Verrucomicrobiota bacterium | reverse complement strand
TGGGCTTCGTTGTGAAGAACGCTTCAAACAGATGTGCTTTGACTTCATCGGTCATGCCGGTTCCAGTGTCACTAACACTTAGCATCACGTAGTCGCCTGGAAGGGCGCCTGTGTGCGCGCGCGCGTAGTTTTCATTCAGCGTGACATTGCTTGTTGCCAGGGTGATCATGCCGCCATTGGGCATGGCGTCGCGGGCATTGACGACCAGGTTCATCACCACTTGCCCAACATACCCAGAATCGGCCTTGACGCGGCCGATGGCCTTTGCGGGAACAATCTTCATTTCGATGTTCTCGTCAATGAGACGCCGCAACATGTTTTTCAGGCCTTCCATCACGACATTGAGGTCCAGTACGACGGGTTGGATGATCTGATTGCGGCTGAAGACCAGCAGTTGGCGTGTCAGTCCCGCCGCGCGCTCGGCTGTTGCCCGAATCGTCTCCAAAGGAGTCCTGATCTCCTCGTTGTCGGGGAACTTCTGGATCGTCAAATCGCTGTAACCCATGATGACGGCGAGGAGATTATTAAAGTCATGAGCCACGCCGCCGGCGAGCTGGCCGATCACTTCCATTTTTTGCGCTTCGATGAACCGCGCCTCCAGCCGCCGCCGTGCGGTCCGCTCTTCGACTTCCTGCATGGCCCGGCGGACCGCCGGAACGAGCCGGGCCAGCCGTTCCTTCAGGACGTAATCCGTCGCGCCGGCTTTGAGCGATTCAATGGCCCGTTCCTCACCCAGCGTCCCGGAGACAAAGACTAAAGGTATGTCGGGCCAATTGGCCCGCGCGATTCTCAACGCCGACGCTCCGTCGAAGGCGGGCAGCGTGCAGTCCGAAAGGATCAAGTCAACGCCGCCCTTTTCGAGCGCGGCCACAAAAGCATCGTGGTTTTGCACGAGGGTGATCGCACACGGGACGCCCCCGGCTTCGAGCATGGATTGAACGATCTGGGCATCTTTTGGATTATCCTCCAAGTGCAGGATGTGGAGCGGGGATTTCATTGGCAACCTCCTTCTTTTCCGGGCGAAATGACTTCACCGCTTTGGCGCGAAGCTTCTTCCGTTTCGATCAGCGGCGGCGGTTCGTTGATGGCCGCCCAAAAAATGCCGAGGTGCTTGACCGCCTTCATGAACTCGACGAAGTCCACGGGCTTGACGACGTAGGCGTTGACGCCGTGTTTGTAACACTCAATCAAGTCCGGCGTTTCCCGCGAGGACGAAAGCACGACCACGGGTATCATCTTCAAACGCTCGTCGGCCTTGATGGCCTTCAACACTTCCAGTCCGCTGACCTTCGGCATCTTGAGGTCCAGCACCACGACGACGGGATGGCCGACCGGGCGCGTTTTGAATTTTCCACGGCAATAGAGATAATCCAGCATCTCCGCGCCGTCGTGGACGATCACAACCTTGTTGGCCAGATTGTACTCTTCCAACGCGGCCAGTGTCAGCTCCACGTCGCGCGGATCGTCTTCGACGAACAGGATGTTTTTTATGTTCATTCAGGCCCTTTTTTGTTTTGGAATTGAAAAGTAAAATGTCGCGCCGCCGTCCACCGCGCCTTGGGCCCAGGCGCGGCCGCCGTGCCTGCAGATGATGCGCTGGACATTGGCCAGGCCGATGCCCGTGCCCTCGAACTCCGCGGTGCTGTGGAGGCGTTGAAAGACGCCAAAGAGCTTGTGCGCGTAGCGCGGATCAAAACCGGCCCCGTTGTCCCGAATGAAAATCACGGTTTTGCCGTTGGCGTCGGGATCACAACCGATTTCGATTTTAGCCTGAGCGCGGGCGCCCGTGAACTTGACCGCATTGGAGATCAGATTGGCCAGCGCCTGGCGCAGCAAGTTTTGGTCGGCCCACACCGCCGGCAGCGGGTGGATTTGCCAGAGGATGTTTCGCTCCTTTGTGTCCGCCTGAAATTCCTTCAACATCTCCCGCACCAACGCGTCGAGATTGATGTCCCCTTTTTGCAATCCCACACGCCCGGCGCGCGAGAATGCCAGCAGGTCATCAATCAAATCGCCCATCCGTTCCGCCGCTTCGGAAATGGACCTCAGATGAGAAAGGCCTTTGTTGGAAAGTGATGTCCCGGCCTCGTTTCGCAACAAAGCCGCGAAGCCCATAACATGGCGCAATGGCGCGCGCAGATCGTGGGAAACGGAATAGCTGAACGCTTCCAGTTCCTCGTTGGCGGCCTGCAGTTGCGCGGTGCGTTCGGCGACGCGCTGCTCCAGTTCGACGTTGAGCTTGAGGATTTCCTCCGCCGAAACACGCAAGGCCTGCGTTGTCTGCGCCCTTTCCCGGTAGAACCGGACGCGCTGCTGCCGCCAGAGCAGCCCCACACCGGCCCCCGCGCCGAGGAGCAAAGTGCCCGCCAGGAAGACCACTTGCCAGAGGTGCTTCCTCATCGGATCCTCCTCTTTCAAGTCGGCAATGGCGGATAGCTCTCGCTCGATCCCGGTCTTGAATTGTTTCTGGTAGTTCCGGTAATAGAGCCAGCCGGTGGTGAGGATGCCCGCCGCCAGCAGAATGAACATCACCAGAACCGCAAGCCCAACTCGCGGTCCTGGCGCTTCAGTGCTTTTCGGAGGCAAGTCCGTTGCCCGTCTGTTTTCCTGCCCGCTGCCGCCGAGAATAACAGTCCTTTGCTCCATATCTGATCCATTGTTTATTTGTTCTTTGGCCTTGTTTCGTCTTCCGCCTGGCGGTTGTCGGCGTGAAAAAAAATGGTTCAACCTGGATCTCCGGCGGCGGGCATCCGCGTCTCGATCCTGGCCAGCCGTTCTTCGAGTTTGCAGACGGAGTCGGAGAGTTGCTCTTGCTGGTGAGGGCTGAAAGCGGGGTGATTGACCCACCAATCCACGCCGATCTCCTTGGCCTTGTCCACGGAACAAACCAGCAACCGAATCTGAATGGTCAGCAACTCGATGTCCACGATCTTCACCTTGATGCCCATCTCCCCCTGGCTGTGAAGCACTGGAATGTGTAACAAACGACGCCCTGACACATTCGAATCTCCGGACCCGGTCGAACGCGCTGAACTCAAACCCGCCACGATGCGATGTGTCGATGCCATATTGATTCCCCTAACTCAATACTAAACCAAATGTAGCTTTACAGTAACTCTGTGGCTAACGCAAGTGAAATCGAACATGAATCTTCCCGCTGTCATGATCGGCGTTCGATTTCACGAACTTTTTTCTTATTCTATTGCGCTTTCCAGGTTGATGCTCGCTATTACTTGCCAAACAAAGGTCATTTATTGAGCAGTCTATGAGTGACAATTATCCACACTGCGGTTTACCAGAGCGCGGGTCTAGAGAGAAATAGCCTCGAGAAGTTAGACAAGGCAGATCATTAGCCTAATCCGAAGCAGGCTGGGATGGCATAAAAGCGTTTTGAAAACGGCCAAGCATAACTTCAACATGACATTGTTGACTATAAGTGACATAAGACGACGCGTCCAGGTGGTGTTGCGATGCCGGCGAATGCAAAAGCAGATCGTCAGTCACCACTCGCGCCGGCTGGTAAAACGGAGATTTCAGCGGCACTCGTCCAGCCGTTGCCGTTGATTTCCCGCAAAGCGGTGAAGCGAAAGAACCGAGCGTTAACCGGAGCAAAGGTGACTTCCTGGAGCGACGGGTTGTTGCGGATGTTGGCGAACGTGCCGGAGGCGACATTGGTCGTCCAGTTGCGTCCGTCCTCGCTGGTTTCAAAGCGGTAGCGTTCGACGGTCCCATTGGGGCTGTCGTCCTGTCGCGGCAAATAGGTGAATCCGCCAATCCGATGTGATGCGCCCATGTCAACGGTGAGATAGTGTGGCAAGGCCAGATCGGCACTCCAACTGGTGTGCCAGAAGGTGGACGAATTGCCGTCAATCGCGCGGGCTGCGCCGTTGTCGGCTTGATTGGTTTCCTGACTGTCCACGCTGACCACTTTCCAGCCGGTCGGCATGAGGCCGGCGAAGCTTCTCGAACCCGCGATGCCGAGCTGTCCGTTGGGCAACAAACTCGCAGCGCGCACCGTGACGCTGCGATCCGCCGGCAGCGCGATGGGCGAGGCGTAAAGCGCCGAATTGGTCGTCGGCTCGCTGCCGTCCACGGTGTAAACCATCTTGTTGCCCGCAAGGTTGCTGAGGCTTACTACGCCGTTGGTACTGCGATCGGAAATGGCGGGAGGCAAGGAGGAGATGGATTGCTTAAAGAGTCCGATTTCGGCCAGCGTTGGTTCCAGGCGCGAACCGGTGATGCGGAGGCGCACCTGGCTGGTGGTGGCAGGCGACTTCAGCCGCACGAGGCGTCTGTGCCCAACGGTAGTGAGTTCGTCCGACGAGATTTTTTCCGCCGCGATCCAATCGGACCCGTTCCAGACGTCAATGGCAAAAGATTCAATCCGCTGCCCGCGATGATCCACCGCTTCCTGCAATGAAACGACGTCAAACGTGACCGCCTTCGGCAGCGAGAGCGCCAACGTGCCGTTGGTCCGGCCCGGTGCGGCTTCCCACCAGGTGTCGAGGTTTCCGTCCAGCGCGAGCGCCGGGGCGTTTGTTGCATTGGATGTATCGGCGGTGACTTTGCCGCCCGCGGCGAGGTCGGTGGCGAATGTTTCGTTGATGATGTCGGCCGTCCGGTTCAGGGCGTCAAGTTGGTTGTCGGGAATGAGGCCGCGTTTATCGGGCGAGAGATTCAGGATCAGATTTCCGTTTCGACCGACGGACGTGTAAAAGATGTCCACCAATTCCGTGACGGTGCGCGGGTGTTTGTTGCGCGCCCAAAACCATTGGCTGCTTCCGAGAATGGTGGTGTTCACTTCCGCCGGATACCACCAGAGATGCGAACCGGCTTTGAGCTTCGCGCGGCCGCCGAGATCGCCGGCCTGCATGTCCGGCCAGTTGAATGTGTCGGGCGATGTCGGCAACGGAATGACGCTCCATTCCGTGGTGCGGCCAACGCCGCCTTCATTGCCCACCCAGCGCACATCCGGTCCTTTGCCCATAATTACCGCGCCGGGTTGCAGATGGCGGATCAGGTCATACCACGCCGCATAGTTGTAGGTTTCCTTGACGCTGGGGTTCGGGTTGGCGCCGTCAAACCAAACTTCGTCAATCGGCCCGTATTGTGTGAGCAATTCGTAAAGCTGGTTCAAGAAGTAGCGATTGTAATCGTCAACGTCGTAGGTATAATTCGTAAAACCCGGCGTCGGCGCCCGGCCCGCGGACGGATTTGTTTTGAAGCTGGCCGGATCGGTGGGAATGACCGAGAACACATTGCCGCTGCCGTCGCCGTAATATCCGCCCGGATTCTTTGGATTGGTCCGCAACTGATAAAGGTCCGCGGGTGAAAGATAAATTCCCAGCTTGAGGTCGTGTGCCCGGGCGGCGTTGGCCACTTCGCGCACTTCATCGCCCTTGCCGTCACGCCACGGACTGGCCGCGACCGAATGCGGCGTGTAGCGGGTCGGCCACATGCAGAATCCATCGTGGTGCTTGCAGACGAGCACGATCATTTTGCCGCCGAAATGTCGCATCGCGCTGCACCATTGGTTGGCGTCCAGTTCGGTGGGATTGAAAAGCGAAGGGTTTTCACGCCCGCTACCCCACTCGACTTCATTGAACGTGTTGACGCCGAAGTGGAGGAAGAACGTCCGCTCCAGCCGCATCCAGTCCGTCTGATTGGCGCGCGGCAAAACCTTCGCCGCTTTTTCAGCGATGACGGCGTCGGAATCACCATTGGAAATCACCTGCATCGTGGAATAGGAAATCTGATCTGGCGCGGCGACGCTGATGGTCGCGAGCGAACAGCCCAGTGCCAATGTGGTCAATATGGTCCGATTCATTGTCATTTTTTTCGATTAAAGTCAGTCTCTATTCAATTGCTCACGGCTGCCACAGGGCGCGCCAGAACTGTTTCGGCCCGGAGATGGAGTTGGTGAAGTTTGCCGTTGAGCCCGAAAGCGTATTGGTAAACCGGTTCGTCCAACTTGCCATGTCCGCGCTGTATTGCAGGACGTAGGTGCCGCCCGATTGTCCCCGGAGCTGAAAACCGAACTTCCCCGGAGGAGTTGGCAGCACAGCCAGCGACGGAGGAGGCGCAGCACTCAGAACCATCACGGAGGCGGAGAATGGAGCGAAGGTGGCGGAATAGCTGCTTTGAACGCCGGCGATGTTGGTCTGCGCATAGTCGGGCGAACCCACACCCGTCCGGGCCGCCGTGTCCTGCGGAATGCCGTAGCTGTAAAAAGTGGCATTGGTATAGGGAAGATACCCGGATAAATAGATGTTGGCGACGAGGTTGGACGAGGAACTCTTGTTGATCACCAGCAGGGTTAGCGTGCCATTCGTCCGTTTGACCGAATACACTGCCAGCAGCGGGTAGTCGCTGGCGGCGGAGACCACGGTGTCACCGTCCGCGGCGAAATGGGGCATCAGCTTGGCCACATAATAAGTCGGATAGGCGCTGCCCACACCGCCGAGACCATAGACAATTCCTCCGTCAACCAGGATGCTGCCGTCGCTATTGGTGCGCCAGCCGTAAAACGCCGGATCGGGATTGCTAAGGGACGATGCGCCATTGCGAAAATCCCACCACAGCCGCGAGTTGAACTCGGTCTGCAGGATCTGCCCGATGGTATCGGCGTAAAAGAGGCCGCCCGTAAGGCTCACGCACTGCTTGTCACCCCCCGTGCCATTCTCGGTGGCCTCCAGTGTCACATTCGTGCCGGCGCTGCCCAGATAATCCGTCAGCATCTGGCGCAAGGAAGCGGCATCGGAAGCCCACTTCTTGGAGTAAAGCAGGTCCTGGGTATCCCCCGCCGTCGGGCCATAGTTGTGCTCAATCAGGAAGTCCGGGATGCAATTGTTGCTGCGCATATAGGTCAGCATCACCGGCGTCCAGCCGTTGTGAGTCACTCCGGTTCGCGGGTTGACCACGGGATGGTTCGTGTAATTTGCGGTGCCGTCCTCGGTAATATCAGCCACCGCGCCGATCTTGATGGTTGGGTCGGCTGCCTTCATTTGCGCGTAATAATTGGTGAAGCGCATCGCGTAGGTCCACGGGTCATGCGGCTGCCACGGCGCATTGGTGTTGTTGTCCAATTCCCAACTGCCGCCGACTTCGTTTCCGACCTCCCAGTATTTGAAGTTGCAATGATTGGTAACATTGAACATCCGCACGCCATAGGCCGCCTCGTTCGCATCGCTGCTGCCATAGTTAACAATAATAAAAGCTTGCGCGTGTGTATTGGTGGCAAGCTGGATAAAGTTGGTGGAGAACGATCCCCAGTTGCGCGCGCTGGTGGCCCCGTAGCTCCACGCTTCATTGGTCCAGTGATAACCATCACCCCAGCTCCCGCCCGGCCAGCGCAGACAGGGATTCCCCATGTCATTCAGGATTGCAACCGAAGAGGGCGTGCTCACGTTGCCGTCCCAAGCGACCTGATTGATTCCGAAGACCTTGCCGTCCACCGTCCGTACGGTTTGGTTGGCAAGAATACTGAGGTGAACCACCGCGGGTGCGGGCGCGGCAACCAACCGCAAATCATCTATGAAAAACGGTTGGGTAGAGGTTCCGTTTCCGATCTGAAACCCGGTCAGGTTGGTCACGTTGTCGATGCCCAGCGCCGCGAGGGACAAGGTGACTTGCAGCCAATGGTTCGTCGGCGCGGTCACCCAAATCCCCGGCAATTCCGTTCCGTTCGTCTCGCCGCTGACCAGGACAGTTTGTCCGCCGGTCGTCCCGCCATTGAGCCAAAAGCTCACATTCGTGTAAATGGTCGTATCCACGCTGGCGCCGCTCTTGAGCCACCAAGCTTGCCAGGAGCCGCTGGGAACACACGCCATCGAGTTGCTGCCGGAATAGACCGGATTATTCGTGGGGTAACGCGGCATCCATGACCATGAGTCGCCCCAGCCGTTGTTAAATCGGTCAGAATAGATCAGCATGTCATCCGAGGCGTGAGCCGGCAGCACGGACAAGAGCCACATAACCCCGAGCAGACAGAATAGCAGTTTCGACATTTCGTGCCTATTATAATTTCCTATGTTCATTGAGCAAGCGTTGGAAACCTCCTGCATCGTGACATACGGGATTGGCGAAGGCGCGTCGGCGGCGATGGTTCCGGGCGTTTTGTGTGAAGGACATTTTCATGGGTTGGAATGAATCTTCATTGATCAGCGAACCAGCGAACCGCCTGGGCTTGCCGGGCCTCGGAACTATTGGTTGAGTGCATTGAACATCAGCCTTTTTGCCGTCACTGGTTGAAACTTACTGGAACCGCTGCTGACAAAGGAATCCATGAGTCCGGGCAGCGCCAAGAGCACGATTTTGCCCCGGCCACAGTGGATGATAGCGGCAGCGACGCCAACGTTTGGATCGTGATCTTTGCCGTAACCGATGACGGACTCGACGCCGGAGCCGGAAATCATCAAGCCGTTGCCGCTGGTAATCTGATACGGCCAGTCCAGGACACAGTCCGATGGCAGCCCGGCGAGCAGCCAGTGATTGCGCCCGAAAAACCAGAATCCCATCCATGACGGTCCGGACGCACCAACCGGTCCGGAATACGTGACCAGCCCTTGCCCGGCCAAATACGCGGCGATTTGATCAGCATCACTGCCCCCGCTGGTGAGCAAGACAACGCGCGTCCCATCGCGCCGCGCCCGTTCAATGGCGGTATTAAGGTCCGGCTTCCAGTAGTCATCACCTTGCTGGGAAATCGGCGTCCAGACGTTGCCATGCCGATCGGTGTAACGCTCATCCCGGAAGATCGCGCGAACCACTTTGCCTGACGAATCGCGCAACGCCACGGCGGCGAACGTCGCGTTGTCGGATTTGACGTGCGGCACTGAAAGACGAATCGTTCCCTCCGGCGCTTCAACCAGGAATGTTTCCACGAGCGCGCGATTTTTTCCGCCCGCCTTGGCGAAGAGGTCGAAGTCTTTGGCAACGGTCGTGCCGTTGATCGCGATGTCAAACACCCGCTGTCCGGGCCCGCCAGAGTAGCCGTCGTCCAGGTAGAGCTCGACGGTGATATGGCCGGGTCTCATGCCGTGCCAGGTGTGGATCAGGCCCGCCTGTCCCCACATCTGATGCTTGTAGAGTTCCGGGTCATCCGTGTTGGCAACGGGCGTGTCGGTATAGCTTGTCTGCCAGCCTTCCAGTCCTCCTCCGCCGGTCGTGAAGAGAACCGTCGGCACTATTCCAAGGTTGGTTGAAAGGGCCACTGCATCGGCGTTGAACTGGCGCTTGACCGCGCCGATTAGATCACCGGATTCACTGTAGCAGGCGATTGTGCCTTTCAATGGCGCCGGCTGCGGATCAATCACGAGCAACGGCTCGTCGTGTTCGAGCACAGGCCGGCCGCCGGTCTTGGGGCTTAATGCGGCGTGGATCGTAACAAGGCCGGGCTGGTCAACCTTGAACTGGATGTCCTGTTTGAGCAGTTGGCCAAAAGTTTCGCCTCCGATCAGCTCGACCGGATATTCCGCTTCAAACAGGGCCTCGTGACCGCCCATGGAGGCCGCCAGCGTCAATTTCCATGAGCCGGTCAGATTTGTCTCGTTGATCTGATGAACATCGACCACGGCTGTATCGCCCCTGGCGATCACGTAATGGCGCGGCCTGATGACCAGGACTTCCGGTTGCGCGGCCTGATGAATAAGCGCGGGGTCTGCCTTGAGTTGGCGCAACGAATCCACCAGTCCGCTGTGGTCGTCAATGGTGGTGGACTCCCAGCCGGAGAGGACGATGTAATCAACGTTGTCGCACATCCGGGCGTTCTCCAGCAGATGCGCGGCGGAGAAGTAGTGCTTCGCCCCCGTCTCTTGGAAGAGCTTCTCAGCGGTCGGAAACGCCGGGCGGAAGTGATGGTCGTCCAGGAATTTATTGTAAGCCGTGAGGATCGCCTGGTGGGCGGCCAGATCGTAGCCTGTTTGGTGGTGTGCTTTATACCAGTTGACGATCGCCGCGTGATCGTCAGGCGAAGCGCCCGTGGCCATCTCACCCCACACCACAATTTCCTTTTTGTCGTCGGTGCGATACTTGAAATCGCCGGGTAATTTATACATCGCGTCAACCCATACTCCTGGCGATTCCATCGCGGTGTGCTGATCCCACCAGCCCGAATAGCCGGTTCCGTCATCTTCCATCCAGGTGTCGCTGTAAGGAAGGGACCACACCTGATTCTGGATATTGTCGCCGGATTTGAGCAAGACCAAGCGCGAAGGGTCAGCCTCGCGCATTTTCTCCAGCGCATAACGCATCCGGGGGTTGTTCACGTCCGGGCTGGTCTCGTTCTGAAGGGTCCAAAGACTGACGCAGGGGTGTGACCGGAAGGCCCGGATCATGGCCAGCTCCTTGTCAAGTTGGTAGCGGTTGAGGAAATCGAGACTTACCGTTTTGCCATTCCATATCGCCTGAACACTGGTCTCGGAAGGCTCCTGTCGCGCGCGCTCGAAGGTCAGCACGCCTCCGCCCGCTTCGCAGTAACGCAGGAACCCGACGTGGTCAAAAGCATCCAGCACAACTGCCTTGGGCATGTGACGGTGATTTTGAAGGGAATCAAGATCGAGGGCCTTCATCGCCGCAATCTCGCGTCCGACCGCAGCCTTGTCGGGGAAAATCCCGTTCGGCGCCCAGAAACCCCATGAAATCGAGGAGCGCGGCACTATGCGACGGCCATTCAAATAAAGCCTCGCCTCAGTTCCGAGTCCTTTGACGTCCAGCCAGCGGAAACCAAAGCTCGCGCTGCGATCAGAATGTTTCACCGTCGGCAGACTTGCGGAGGCTTGGTAAAGATTCGGCTGCTCGATGTCCCAGAGCGCGGCGTTGTTAACGGTCGCATCAACTGAGGTCGTAATGGTCGCGCCGGACGAAACATGGACGCTTTTGTTTTCTTCAAAAACAACTTTGCCGTCGCGAGAGATGGAGAAGACGACTGGCCCGTCGTATGCCTGGCCGGTGGATGAGATTTCGGCCTGGACGTGGACTGCGCGGGAATCGGGCTTATTGAAAACCGCCAGATCGCTCACGCTCACTGGCGCGCGCACGTGCATTTCCACGCCCCCGGCCAGACCGCCGAAGGCATGAGTCGCCGGCAACGTGTATTTGCCCCACGTCATCGTCAGGAAGTCCATCCAGTCCAGTCTGCCTCCCGGATTGGTGATGCGCACGGCCAGCAGGTTGGTTCCGCCGGAATTGATCGCATCCGTGGCATCCGCGGTGAATGGCGCCTCGGAGATGATGCTGTAGCCTGCCAACTTGCCATTGACATATACCTCGCTGCGCAGGCGTCCGGCGGGGAAATAGAAAACCAGCCGCTGACCGGGTCGCAGCGCCGGCACCGTGAACGGACGATACCACCACGACACGCCCTGATAGTATCCGTCAGCCGCAACGATGTCCGGTGGCGAGCTCGAAACGGCCGTGCGCGCGGGGGCCCTGTTGAAGTAGTATTCTTCAACGGTCCCCGGCAACGACACGACGATGCCGGCCTGGTCGTTGAGCACCGCCCATCCTCCTGTCGGCGGATGCACCGGCAGGTTCGTGAGGTTCACATCTTCTGGAAGATAGAGGGTGTCATCCTGCCAGTCCGCTTTTGGATCCAGCCACAATCGCCATTCCCGATCGAGGTTAACGGCGTCAGACACATCCGCACACGCGAACGAGACGAAACTGAATGGAAAAATGATGCAAAGGACAGTAAGAGTTTTCATCATAGGTTTTTACGGGGCCAACTGGACAACAATTTCTTTTTGATCGCGGGAGACTCCGATTTTCAAAGAACTCCCGCCAGGAATTGCCGGAGCCTGCCGCAGCAGGACCGCTGTGTCCGTCATTTTCGCGCCGTTGACGGAAAGAATGACATCATTTTTCCGCAGGCCGGCTTTGGCCAGGGCCGATTCCGCCGGAACTTCCAGCACCAAAACCCCTGTTACACCGGGCAAGCCGAATGCGGACATCTCGCCTTCGCCGGCAATGTTGCGCACGCTGGCGCCAAGCCACGTCACCGGCACGGCGTCGCGCGCGGCCGATGGGGGCGCGGGTATTTTCGGCGGCGGCAACCGCGGAACGCGGGCGATGGCTTTGAGCGCCGGTTTTTGCACGCCGAATTGATCCATCGGAAAATTGACGAAGCCGAGGCCCAGCGCGGGCGAGCCGTCCTTCACGCGATAGTCCCCGCGCGCCGGATCAATGAATTGCGCGTCGGCCACGATGGAATGTTCATCGCGTCCGCTCTGTTGCTGCAACCGCGTCGCGGGCGAGTTCGTCGCCGTGCCATAATCCTGCACCAGATTGAAATCCATTTCCGCGCCCCATGGCGGACGGTGCATGTTGGCCGGACGATAGTCCGTCCACATGATATTACGCCGGAAAATATCGCCGCTCTCGCCAAACCAGACGTGCGGATCGAATCCGCCGTCCACCAGGATGTTGTTTTCGACCACGCGCCCGAAACCCTCGCGGTTCTTGATGCCGCCATGCAGGCAAAGGTTGTTCGTGATGATGTAAAAGGATGAGCCGTCGTCGAGATCAATGTCCCAGCCGTGATCGCAGCGCCAACGGTTGTTGGCGAGCACGTTTTGCTTTACCGCGTCGAGTTTCGGCAAATCCGGAACCTGCTTCACCCATGCGTTGACTTCAGCGATATTGGGCCGCCAGTAGCGGTCGCGTCCCCACGAATTGAAGGAGCCGTGGTCGCCGGTCTCTTTCACTGTGTCAAAGACGTCGCAGTATTCAATAATATGCCCGCCCCAGCAGCCGTCGCCGATGTTGATGCCGGCGCGCGGCATGTCGTAAATCGAACAGTGTCGGACGGTGATGCTTTGGGCGAGGTCGATTTCCACGCCGGCGGTTTGTTTCTCCACCCGCCCGGTCAAGTGAATCAGGCAATCGTCCACCAAGCAGTCCGCCGGGTAATTATCGCTTTTCGGTCCGGGCGTGCGGTCAATTTCGTCAAGTCTGTGAACCTGCCCATAGTTGAATAGCGGACTGCGTGCCGCCTGTGGGTCGCCCACAAAACAAATTCCACTCGCGCCAGCCTTGGCGATTCGCGTGCGTCCAATGGTGACACGGCGATTGTAATTGTTAACGAAAACGGCATTGCCACCGACCTGATCAATAAAGCTGTCTTCCAGAGCACAGTCTTCCGCGCCGTTGAAAAAAATCGCTCCGCAGCGACAGATGGCCCAATCCGAACGCAAGAGCGGCTCCTTCGTGTCCATGACCGTGCGCGCCGCCTGGCGAAAAATCAGTCCGCGCAACGTGATCCATTTGACCGGGTGCTCCTCGTCGCCATGGAATTCAACCAGCGTTCGGAGTCGCGTGGCCTCTACCACCGCACTTTTTAAGTCGAGCCCGGCGGGCGGGTAGAAATACAGCATGTGCGCTTTGGAATTTAGAAACCACTCGCCGGGCGCATCCAATTCCTCAAAGATGTTTTCCACAAAGCGGATTTGGCGGTCTGCCGCCGCACCGCGATTGTTCTGCCACCCGCCTTCGAGCCGCACCTGGCCGTTGGTGTCCTTGCCAGTGATGCGCCAGGTGAAATCACCCCACAGAGCAGGGTGCATCGCGTGGTAATAGCCTCCCGCCGGGTCCGACCATCGCGCCGCCCGCTGTGGAGAAATGGCATCCGCCGCAAACCCGTCGAAGTATTGCGCCTTCGGGTCATAGTTCGGGTAACGCGCCAGAATCTGCCGTTCGCCGTTGACGAAAATGTCCTCGGTCCGCAAATCCGCCGGAACTCTCGCCTGAAAAATTCCGTTCGTGTAAGGCTGCCACTTCAGGTCTTCGAGTCTGACGCCGCCGCTGACGACCGGCTTCTCGCCTTGATAATTTTGGAAAATCACCGGCGCGTCTTTCGTGCCGGAATCCAGGGCGGTGAACACGAGCTTCGCGGGCAAATAGTAGGTGCCACCGCGCAGAAAAACGCCGCCGCGCCTTTGGCGTGCCGCCTGTTGCGCGCGTTGCAGCGTGGCGAACGGTTTATCCAGCGTGCCGGGATTCGCGTCATCGCCCGACAACGAAACGAAATACGGTTGCCCGGTGCAAAGACACGCGGAAAACACCGCCGCGGCGCAGGCGGAAGTGATTCTCAATTTCACGGCACCGACGGGCGCGGCGCGCATGGTTGCGTTTGCAAGACCGCCGTCGCCGACGTAAGACCATCGGCGCTGGCGGTCAGCTTGAATTCGCCAGGGCCGCGCGTGGATTGCACAATGATCTGAGCCAGGCCGTTGAACAGGCTGCGCGACCACGGCGGGACGCCGGCGTTCCCGATTATTTTCACGGTCACGTTGGGATTCAAACCGCCTTGGCCGGCTACATTGTTGACGCCCACGGCGACGACGTTGTCGCCAGCGTGGACAAATTTTTTGATGTCGAATATCGGTTGCGCCTGCCAGTCGTGCGATTCGCCGACGAACTTGCCGTTCACAAAATACCAGCCTTCGTCATCGCAACCGCCGAAGCAAATCTGCGCGCCGGACCCGTTCAAGTCCTCCTCCGTCAGCACCAGATGAGCACGGTAAATCGCCGTGGTGTTTTCCGTTTTGATCGTCGATTCACCGTTGCCTGTTTTGGCATTGAGAGCGTTCCAAGCAGAGTCATCAAAATCATTCGCATATTCCGGCACGGCGCTGCCGTTGTGCGGAACTTTTGCAAGCTGCCAGCGCCAATCATTGAGGGCAACACCGCGCTCGGGCACGTTCTCAACGAACATGTCCGGCTCGTGGCAACTCGGGTCGCCGTTGCCCACGCCGATGATTTTGCCGGCGCCTTCGATGGCGAAATTTATTTTGTTCCGCGCCACCGGCACCGCGCGGCCTTGCGCGTCCACCGCGGAAACGGTAAACACCGCTACGTCTTCACCGTCGGCGTGGATCGATTTGCGGTCCGGCGTCAGTTGAAGTTGCGTGGCGTCGCCGGTGGTCTCCACTTTCGTTTCGGCAACGGCGTTGCCGGCGTCATCAAACCCTTTGGCGCTCAACATTCCCGGCGCGTATTTCACCTGCCAGCTCAATTTCGAATTTGGCTTCATCGCCTGTTTGCCGAGCGACGCGCCGTTCAAAAAGAGTTCCACCTGTTTGCAATTGCTGAAGGCCTGGACAAGGATTTCCTGGCCTTCCCGACCGGGCCAGTTCCAATGCGGCAAAAGGTGCAGTACGGTTTTCGTCGTCCACCACGATTGGTAATAATAAAACGCATCCTTCGCAAAACCGCACGTGTCGAGAATGCCAAAGTGCGAATTGATGCAGGGCCACCAATATGGCGTCGGCTCGCCGCGATAATCAAAACCGGTCCAAACAAAGGCGCCGGAGAGCCACGGACGCTCAGCGAAGAAACTCCACCAACTTTCGGCGGTCGTGGTCCAACCCGGCCAGACGAGGTCATAAGCGCTGACGTAAGCGCGCGGCCGGTCGTTGGTATAAATGCCGCGCGTGCCGACGACGCTGGCCTGCTCAGTGCCGACGTTTGGCTGGCTCGGATGCCCGGCGTGATATTTGTCCATCCGCGGACCGTAGTGATAATTCCAGCCGCGCACTTCAATAACCGAGTTGATGCCGCGGAATACATCATCTTCCGGCGAGGCGTAGGTGACGGGTCGAGTCGGGTCGAGTTGCTTGACGTAGTTCTGCATCGAACTCGCGACGCTGGCGGCCTGCGGCGTGTCTTGCACGGCGAATTGCTCGTTGGCGATGCACCAGATGGCCACGCACGGATGATTGCGGTCGCGGCGGATTTGGTCGTCCCACTTTTTCATGTTCTCCGAATCGCTGCCCATCAACCGGCTCTCGTCCATGACCAACATGCCGAGGCGGTCGCAGACATCGAGCAACTCCGGCGTGGGCGGATTGTGCGAGGTGCGAATGGCGTTGCAGCCAAATTCCTTCAATTTTTTCACGCGGAATTCCTGCAGCGCATCGGGAATGGCCGCGCCAACGCCGGCGTGATCCTGATGATTGCAGGTGCCGTAAAGTTCGTAATGCCTGCCGTTGAGTAAAAACCCGTTGGCTGGGTCAAAGCCAACCGTGCGGATACCGAGAGTGGTTTCTTTTTGATCAACGATTTTGTCGGCGACGGAAACTGTGGTGACGAGCTTGTAGAGTTTGGGCGATTCCGGCGACCAGAGAACAGGCGCGGAAAGCTCGGATTCCAATTTCACGGCGCCTCGTGATTTGCGTTCCAATTTCTCCGACCCGGAAATCTGTTTCAGCGATTTGCCGTCAGGCGAAATGATCTCGCAGTTCACGGCGGCTTTCGTCGCGTTTGTGGTTGTGTTGAGCAGGCGGACTTCGACCGCGATTTTAGGACTGCCTTGCGGAATGTTTTTTTCAAATTCACTCCGCGCAAAAACTCCATCCGGCGCGATGGCCACCGGCGCCGTCTTGTCCAGCCATACGTGGCGGTAAATACCCGCGCCTTCGTAAAACCACCCTTCGGATTTCGTCGCGTCCACGCGCACGGAGATTGTGTTGGTGCCGCCAAAATGCAACACGTCCGTGATGTCCTCCCGGAACGGGTAGTAACCGCCCTCGTGATGTCGCACGCACCAGCCGTTGACCCACACCGTCGCATCGCGAAACACGCCGTCGAAAGTCAACCAGATGCGTCTGCCGGAATCTCCGGCTGGCAATTCAAAGGTGCGGCGATACCATGCGATGCTGTTTGACGGAAAGTTCCGCCCGAGCGCCTTGAATCCATGACTGCCGTCAGCGGTGGAGTCGAACGGCAGCTCAACCGCCCAATCGTGCGGCAAATTGACGACGCGCCAATAGGAGTCGGTGAACCGCTCCGAGGCGGGGCCGGAACCGGTCCCGGAATTTTCCAGATGCAGCGCATCCGGCCAGTCATCGCCGAGATGAAATTTCCAGCCGGCATCGAGCGAAAGATGTTCGCGCGGCGATTGGCCAACGGCAAGTTGCGCGGCCAGCAACGCGGCGCACGCGCCGGCAGAGAGAATGCGGAACGGCGAAATGATTTTCATTTTCATACGGAATTTCCTTGGCGCACAACCTGTGCGCGGCTTATTTATTTTAACGACAAAACGAAATCGCCCACATCGGCGACACTGTATCACACGAACGCCGTCAAAACACTTAATATAGATATGACAATTAATACAGACATGATTGCGTTGAACAAGATCGCCACCGCCAGTCTTCCTTGCCTTGCCCTCGGCCTCGCGGCGTTCTTCGCCACCGTTGATTTTTCCAGCGCTGCCACCAACAAAACGGCCAGGGCTGTCTTGGCCGACTTGCGGCAAACGAATGGTCCGCTCGACACCATGTTCAAGTTCTGCGTTGGCGCCGGCCGCGCGAACGAAGGTTTGCGCGCCGACTGGCAGCGGCAACTAACATACGCGCACCGCGAATGCGGTTTCAAATACATTCGCATGCACGGCTTGTTCTGCGACGACATGGGCGTTTACCGGGAAGACAGCCACGGCAACCCGGAATACAACTGGCAATACATCGACCCGCTTTACGATTTCCTTCACAGCATTGGCATGAAGCCGTTTGTGGAACTGGGCTTCATGCCAGGCGGGCTGGCCAGCGGTTCCAAAACCATTTTCTGGTGGCGCGGCAACGTGACTCCGCCCCGAGACATGAACAAATGGGCCGACTTCATTCGCGCCTTCGTCCTCCATTTGCGGGAGCGTTACGGCGACGCCGAGGTGCGCACGTGGTATTTCGAGGTCTGGAACGAGCCAAACCTGGACGGCTTTTGGGCCGGCACGCAACAACAGTATTTCGATCTCTACGCCGCGACGGCGCGCGCCATCAAGAGCGTTTCCGCCGATTACAAGGTCGGCGGCCCGGCGACGGCGGGTTGCGGATGGGTGCCGGAGTTCATTCATTTCTGCGACACGAACCACGCACTGGTGGATTTCATCTCCACGCACACTTATGGCGTGCAAAGCGGCTATCTGGACGAACATGGAGATGCCGGCACGGTGCTTTCACAGAACCCCAACTCCATTTTCGGCGAAGTAAAACAAGTGCGCCGGCAGATTGCCGAATCGGCGATGCCCAAGCTGGAGCTGCACTTCACCGAATGGAGCACGTCCTACACGCCGGCCGATCCGGTTCACGACAGCTACCACAGCGCGGCTTACATTTTGGACAAGCTCAAAAAATGCGGGGATGCCGCGCAGTCCATGTCTTACTGGACGTTCACGGACATCTTCGAGGAAGCCGGCCCGCGCTGGGAGGCCTTTCACGGCGGATTCGGCCTGATCAATTACGAGGACATCAACAAGCCGGCGTTTTATGCTTATCAATTTTTGAACCGGCTTGGCGCGACGGAATTGAAAAATGACGATCCGTCGTCGTGGATTTGCGCGGACAACTCCGGCGGCGCGCAGGCGTTGATTTGGGATTTCACCAACACGCATCCCGGGCCGAAAGTCCACAACCAGGTGTTTTACAAACGTGATTTGCCGGCGCAGCCCAAAAACAAAGTCACGCTCGAGTTGTCGCATCTGCCGAAGGGCAAATACACTGTGGAAACTTACAGGGTCGGCTACCGGGTCAATGATGCCTACGCGACTTACCGGGACTGTGGCGCGCCAGCGCAACTGACTCGGGAACAGGTCGCCAAAATCAAATCCGAAAACAGCGGCGCGCCCGCGGATGTCCGCACCGTGAAGATTGGCCCCGGCGGAAAATTCGAGCGGCAGTTCGACCTCCGTGAAAATGACGTCGTGCTGGTCACGCTAAAGCCGCAGAAGTAAAAGATCGGCAATTGGCGGGGCGCGCAATTTTCCGCGCGCCGCCGCTTGCCAACAAACACGCGAAGACAAATTCCTGTCAGCAATAGAAAGGAGTCATCATGTCAAATGCACATTCTGAGAGCCACCACAAGTTCAATCGACGCCAGGCGCTGCTGCTTTCCGCCGCCGCCGGCCTGGGAGCCGCGCTGACTGGAACAACTCACGCGTCCGAGAGCACCAAGACCGCCGCGCACCAGGAGCCGGGAAACTGCTCCACCCCGCGTTCGGCAGTCGCGAACACGCAATATGGAGAGGTGCGCGGCTTTCTCGATGACGACGTCTTCACGTTCAAAGGAATACCGTATGGCCAGAATACGGGCGGCGAGAACCGATGGCTGCCGGTCAAACCTCCCCAGCCATGGGACGGCGAGTACCCCGCTCTGATCTACGGTGCCAATTGCCCGCAGCGTCTGCATGACTTCTCGGCCATCGAGCAATCGTTCATTCAGGATTGGGACGACGGCTACATGAGCGAAGACATGCTCAAGCTGAATGTCTGGACGCCCAGCCTGACCGGCAAGCGTCCGGTGATGGTCTATCTTCATGGCGGTGGTTTCAGCTTCGGCTCGTCCTATGAGTTGCCTTCGCACGAAGGAGCGCAGTTGGCGCGACATCATGACGTCGTCCAGGTGTCGGTTAATCACCGCCTCAATATCCTCGGCTTCTTCGATCTGTCCGAGATCGGCGGGCCCGCTTATGCCGATTCGGTCAACATCGGAATGACCGACTTGGTCGCGGCGCTTCGCTGGGTCCGGGACAACATCGCGAATTTCGGCGGCGATCCGAACACAGTCATGATTTATGGCCAGTCGGGCGGCGGCTCCAAAGTGACTTGCTTGATGGGCATGCCTTCGGCGGCGGGACTGTTCCATCGCGCGTCGATACAGTCCGGGGGCGGCGGCAATCCTCCCAGCGGCGAGCAGTCCCGGGAGTTTGCGAGACGGGTGATGGCGGAGCTCGGTCTGGGACCCAGGGACATCGCAGCTCTCCAGAAGATGGAATGGTCCAAGTTGAACCAGGCCGCCAATGCCGTGGCAACCAAGATGAATCCGCCCATGCAAGGCCCGGGAGGGCCGGGCTCGGGACCAGGACCGGGCGCCGTAGCGCGCGTGGGTGCGGGGCCAACCGTTGACGGCCGCATCATTACCGTCCGGTCTTTCTTTGACGTTGCTCCTGAGATATCGATGAATATACCCATGCTGATCGGCTCGGTCAGCGAAGAGGGGAATCGGATGAATTCTCGCCCCACCGAGGCGGAGTGGCACGCCACCCTCTCCCGTTCCTACGGCGAGGCCAGGGCAACGGTTCTGATCGCGGCAATGAAGAAAGCCCATCCAGAGAAGAGCATTCGGACGCTCTCCTACGGCGTGGCCGGCCTCAACAATCGCAATAACGTCACGCGCATGGCGAGGCTGAAGTACGACCAGAAAGGCGCGCCGGTTTTCGCGTATTATTTTACCTGGCAGTCGCCGATGCTGGAGGATGCGGGTGCCTGGCACACGGCCGAGCTTGCCTTCTGCTTCGACAACACCAAGCGCTGCATGCAAGGCACAGGCAACACACCGAAAGCGCAGGCACTGGCCAAAAAGATGGCCACGGCCTGGGCCAATTTCGCTCGCACGGGCAATCCCAGCCAGCGCGGCTTGACCTGGACGCCGTTCGACCCGGTTCGGTGCCCGACGATGGTGTTCGACAACGTATGCCGCGTGGTGGACGACCCCGATGGTGAGGTGCGCAAAATCCTGCTAAGCTAGAACTCATCTCATAAACAACGGCAGACGGCGCCGCCGGAGATTTGGGCCGGGCGCGAGGCGTGAGGCGGGAGCCGCCGCCACTCCGGAAGGATCCCTCAGTGGGGCTGTAACATGTTGCTTACAATCGCGGAAGATGGTCGGGGCGGTGAGATTTGAACTCACGACCTTCTGAACCCCATTCAAACACTCATACCTATGAGATTCAGTGGTCCCCGGGCTGCCCGTTCCGTGTATTCCTAGCCGAAGGTCGTTACACCGTCCGATACGATGGGAAAGAACGCATCGAGACCTTTCTGCCGACGGGCGCCTATCAACTGGACCTTCGCCCCGGCCTGGCGCTGGATTTTGAACTTTCCAACATTCCAGGCAAAGACGGGAAGTTGCGAATCAGCCTAAGCGCGCGAGGCGAGGGCGTTCACAGCTTTAGCATTCGAGGCAATAACTTCAACCTCGCGGACAAGCCGGCCGGGTCCTGGATGCCCAAGCGGGTTAGCTCGCCCGCGGGCATGCCCTTGAGATTTGACCCGAATCCGGGTGAACAGCGTCCGCGACGCCAGGGTATCGTCCCACCAGTGCTGATGCGAGGGGGACTCGCGAGTCTGGTCACAAGCTATACGAGCCTAGCCGAGGACCTTGGGAGTCACGGATATGTGGTGGTGGGTTACCCCTTGGAAACACTATCCACAACTCAAAGGTCGGCGCGTGCCGTCCGTTAGTCCGTTAGGAACGCTGTCCCCCTCGTCCGGCATCATCACCGTGATGGCGGGCTGTGGGTAGCCGAACTGCGAAGTTGCCAAACACGCGCGGTGTCCAACACAATCGGGCGGATGAACATCACCGAGTTGTCGGATGGCTTCTTCATGAAATCCGCCGGTTGGGAGGCGGTCAAGAACGCCCGCTCTTTACTGGCGGGCGGCAAGGTCATTTCCTCGAACTGGACGCCGCCTCTGCTCAAAGGAGTTGTGCAGGAGGGCACGTCGTCATATCGCGCGGGACTAATCATCAAAGGGCAGGTCGATATCGACAACCTCTGCACCTGCCGAGCCTCGCGTGAGGCAGGCATGATTTGTGCGCACTCGGTAGCGGTGGGTTTGCACCATTTGCTGAACACAAAGTCGCCGCTCCGGGGCAGCGACACGGCTACCCCACTGGCCGCGCGACCCGACGGCAGAGCGATCGCCCTCGAGCCAAACCCGCAACCGGGACCAAAACTCAAACGCGGCGCCAACGGCGAGCGTCTGGAACTCTCCGTCATCATGCCACCGACCTTCGCGGCAGGCATCGAACGAGGAAAAGTAATGGTTACGTTTGAGGGCAAGTGGAGCCGAGGTCGCGTGCCGCTCAGCGCGTTGCCCATGGACCAGGCATTTTCAATTTCGCCCGAGGACACGCGCCTGCTCGACAAGGCCGAGGAACTCGCCGGCAACGAAACGCCCGGCGGCTTGATGCTCAATCTTGGCGAATTGACCCAATTGCTCGCAGCGCTCGCCGGTCATCCGCGGGTGTCGCTGGGCCGTAATCCACCGCTCGT
>JBEKSF010000102.1:0-22071 GCA_049517295.1 Verrucomicrobiota bacterium | reverse complement strand
TGTCAAGCAGAGGATTCTCCAGAATCGGTTATAGACGACTTTTCCTGGATGATTGGAGTGTTTTGGTGGTCTCTGAAATCGCTCCTTTTTGAAAAGTGGGGGTTTTTCAGCAGAATCAATATTTAACATTTCACGCGCATTCGTTTTGACTATTAGTACGACAACGTCTCGCGGCTAGCGTCGGTGTCGGACCGCACGAACTCTGGGTTTCATGGGGATTGGATTCAACTCCTACAGAGTTGAGGGTGTTTTCGTTTTGGCACCCAAGGTAGCTCATTCGTCGCAACCTTGGGCTGAGTGCCTGAAATGCTTTCAGGAATGCCCCGGACTGCCCCATCCCAGCGGGAACGGCTGGGCCGTTCTACAAGAGAGATTGGAGCAGGCCCCATAGGCTGACGCCCAAGGCGGCGAGGGAATCGGCGGCTGTCAGGCCGCATCTAAGGTCTCAGGGCGTGTTTTAAAAATCGCCCGGTCGGGGGACCGGGCCTACAGGGCCGCGGATTTCTTGCCATTTCCTGTAGGCCGCGTGCCCCCACGCGGCGCTTTGTCACATTTTTAAAACACGCTCTCGGTCCCGCATAATGGCGTATTCCGTTAAGTCCAAAGCGGTGTCGCCGCTGCGCTCTGCCACCGCGCTCCATAAAGGAGGCGGCCAAAAATGTGAAACGCAGCTTTCCTTGATGAGGCATTCCCCGATGGAGCGCGTGTTTTCCGGCGAATATCCGCCGTTTCTTGAGCTTGCCGAGCCGGCCCGATGATGATAGAATTCCTCCCGGTATGAAGACCACTCGTTATAGCCGCCGCCAGTTCTTCGCGCGTTCCGCCGCCGTGGGGTCCTTGCTCATCGCCTCGGACGCATTGCCGGTGGAGAGCCTGCCTGTCAAGCGAACCGCAACGGACCAGGTCACGCTTGGCCGGACCGGAATCCGGTTAAGCCGCCTCGGCTTTGGGACCGGCAGCGACAGCGGCCACATTCAACGCAACCTCGGCCGGGAGGCCTTCAACAGCCTCATTCACTACGCCTTTGACCGGGGCATCACTTACTTTGATTGCGCGCAGGCCTACTCGACCTTCGAGTGGATGGCCGGCGCCCTCAAAGGGCTGCCGCGCGAAAAGCTCTTTATTCAATCCAAAGTGGACCATCGCCCCGACGATATTCTTGGAGTCATCGACCATCACCGAAAGGTGTTTGACACCGATTACGTCGATAGCCTGCTCATTCACTGCATGGTGAGCAAGAACTGGCCCGAAACATGGAAAGGCGTCCGCGATGGTTTTGACCAGGCCCAGGAGCGGAAGTGGATTCGCGCCAAAGGCGTTTCCTGCCACAGTTTGCCCGCTTTGAGCGACGCCACCGAGTCGGATTGGCCGCAGGTGCATCTGGTGCGGGTCAACCCTCAAGGCGCCTTCATGGATGGACCGGATGAGCACGTCAACATGGCCAACCATCCCACCGGCCCGGTGCTCCAGCAGTTGGCCGCCATGCGCGCCAAGGGCCGCGGCGTCATCGGCATGAAGATGATTGGCAATGGCACCTTTGTCACCGCCGAGGAGCGCGAAAAATCCCTCCGCTTCGCCATGTCGCGCCCGGAATTGGACGCCGTGGTTGTCGGATTCAAAAGCCGTGCGGAGATTGACGAGGCCATTGAGCGCATCAATTCCGCGCTGGCCTGACTTGGGCTTCAGGTACCGGGAGTTTGGCCCAGCAGTTTTTCGACCTCCGTCACGATCTGGCTCAAGGAGGCCGTTTTATCCAGGTAGCGGGAAACCTTCTTCTCAATGGTCTCCCGCACCACTTCGCTGTCGAACACCGCCCCTGTCAATAGCAGGATGGGGATGTCCCGTCCGGCCTTCCGGATGTCCTCGATGAGCACAAGCCCGTCCCCGTCTTCGATCTGGAAATCCATGATGATGAGGTCGGGCGGGTCTTGTTGGACGATTCTCTTGGCTGTCTCGGCGTCGGCGGCCGTGGAGACCCGGTAGCCTCTCATGGTCAATGCTTCCTGCAATAATTCGCGGATGTCGGCTTCATCGTCGATCGAAAGAATGTGCTTCTTCATAAGAACTTGCCGGTTATTGTTGATGTTCCGGCGAGGCGCCGTTGCGCGGGCGCACGGTGACCACCCCGCCCACGACTTTGTCCTGGTCGTGCAAGGGAATCAGGCTGTATTGAACGGGGGTGGTTTTCCCGGAGCGGGAGATCAGCACGGCCGGCTGCTCCTGAATCTCACGGCCATCTCTCATGGCGATGATCAACGGGTTCTGGGGCGTGCCCGCCTCCGTCTCCGGCGGCAGTTGCAACACGCGTTCAATCGAGTGCGCCACCAAGTCCTGCGGATTCCAACTGGTCTGATGCACCACCGCCGGATTGACCCGGCTGATGTTGAGCGCGCGGCTGACGACAAAGACCATCTCGGCAATGGAATTGATGATCAGTTGGTTGTAGCGCATTTGATGTTCCAGCGCCTGGTACGACCAGCGCCGCTCCAGGTTCTCCTGTTTGAGCGCCTGGTTGGTCTTGACAAGCTCGGCGGTGCGCTCTTGCACTTTGGCCTCCAATTGGGCGTTGGCGTCCTCCAGCGCCTTGGCCGCATGGCGCCGCGCCTTGAGGTCGTCGCGCAACAGCCAGAACACAAAGGCCAGCAGCATGAAATTGACCGCCACCCCGCTGTAAACCGACAGTTTTGTCCCTAGCGCCTGGAGATGCTGAGCCTTGTCTCGGGCCGTCAGCAGTTTTTTTTCCCCGTCCACGACCCTGTTAGCGGCCCGCTCAATCGTCACCATCGACTCGAGATCGGGGTTGGTGAGAAACAGGCGCCGGGCGGCCTCCAATCCTCCTTGCTCCCGCGCCTTGACAATGGACCGGGCGATATCGATGCGGTTGCTGATGAGATTCTGCAGGCCGACAATCTGCAATTGGATGCCTGCTTCTTCGGCGCCGGAACGGGTCAACGCCTTCGCGTCGTCCAACCGCTCGACCATGGTTGAATAGGCGCCGCGGTAGGCCCCCTGATCGCGTTTGTCGCCCGTAATAACGTAATTGCGCAACGCCGAGTCGCCCGCGTGCAGATAGGAAAGAACCTCGCTCACGTCGATAATGACCGCGTGCGTATGATTGACCCAATCGCTGTCTTTGATTGACTGCTGGATGTTGCGCACGGCCGAGACGGCCACGAACGCCAGAATGCCCAGCATGAGGACAAATAGACCGATGACACGCTGTTCGATGTTCTCTTTCATAGCGCGCGGACGGAACGAGGACTTTTAGAAGTTGATAACGATGGGCGCACTCGGCGGGGCTTGTCCCGCCACCGGGTCGGAAGATGGCGATTCGGTTTCAATAACAGTGGCCAGTATTTGGCCCAGACCATTAGAATAACTAAACTCCGACGCCGATGTCCAGTCCAAATTCAGCGAGTCGGCCAGAGTCGTCGCAATTTGCCGGATCGTCGAGGCGGAGCCTTGCAGTTGCAGCGCATAAGTTGAGCGGTCCCAATGGATGAAGCTGCTCGATTCGTTCACGTAACAGGCGTCATCGCACACGATGCCCGGCATGTTCACCACAATCAGGCGCGGCGTGTAGCCCTTGGCCGGCAGCACCATGCCCGCCAGGATGACGTAATCGTAGGGCATGACCGCGCGGAAAAATTGCGCCGCGCTGGAATTGGTCACCGCCACTGATTGCTCGCCAGGCACGAAGGCCAGGTCCAGCGCGTCTTGCGTCTGGCCCGACTGGTTGGTTTCCCCCACGGACGCGATGTTGGAGATACTGACATTGGTCACCTCGCTCCACTGATCCAGCGAAAACAAATTGGTGGTCCCTTGGATCGTGAGTGTCGCTCCGACCGTCCCCCCAATTGTCAAATTCGGCTGCCCGTTGCTCAGTCCAACGGTGAGAAATGGCGGAACGCCCCAGAACAAGGATTGCGTCAAGTTGGTTGTAATCGCGCGCGAATTGGTGCCGCCGCCGCCGGTTCCGCCAGTGGCGCCGCCGCCGCTGCCGGTGGTGTTGGTTCCGGGCGGCGCGGGCGGCGCAGGCGGACCATTAGTGGCCGGGAGTCCGTTGGTGATCACGATCTCGTTGGCATAAGCGCTGACGACGCCGTTGCTGTTGAAAGCCGCGACGTTGAAATAATAAACCAACCCCTCAGTCAGGCTGCTAATGGTGGCGTTGGTCTGCGCGCCGCCATAAGTGTTGGTAAAGGTGTAATCTCCGCCGCTGGTTCCCCAAACCAGATAATAGCCCACCACCGTTGGGTCTGAAGAAGCGTTCCACGCCAGCGTCACCTGCGCGGAGCACCGCGCGGCCAGCGGCCCGGCCAGCAATGCCGCCACCAATCCCAAATAAACGCTCAAGGCCCGCATGACTCACCTTTCTCGGTGTTCTACGATTTTCGAGGTTCCACGTTCATTGTGTTCAGCGCAGTTTTCGTGCCATTCGCGTTTCTGCTCTTTGTTCAATTCTCACATCAGACGCGCGATCTGTCGTTACGCTGCTTTGGTTACGGCTTGCCGCGCTGTGGTCCAGCCCTTTTGCGTCATTTGACCGACACGTCCACGCTGACCCCTTCCTTGGTACTGCGCGCGTAAATGCGGCCATTGCTCACGCTGGCGCAGTTCCAGCATTTGCCCGCCAGCACGTGCCTGCGCGCCGTTTCAACGTAAGCCGCCGGCTCTGCCTTCACCAGGACCAGGTCGCCGGCGTCGCTGAGCACCAGCACCTGGCCATCGACCAGCGTGCATCCCCCCGGGCCAAAACCGGGATGTGACCACAGAATCCGGCCGCTGGCCAATTCCACACAAACCAGGGGTGCCTGCCCGAACTTCGCCTGTCCGTTAAGCCCGTAAAGATACCCCTTGCTGCACACCGGCGTGCTCCAATGGCTTGCCAGCAAGTTGGCCGGCTGGTGCCACAGTTCCTGCGCCTCAAACCCTTCGGCCGTTTTGATGATTTTGCAAGCGCTTGATCCTATGCCGTAGCCCGCCGAGCAATACACCATGTCGCCGTACACCACCGGGGACATTGCGGTCGAGCCGGAAAACTTGTAGGGAAACCGCCAGAGAACGGCGCCGTTGGCCGGCGTCACCGAGACCAATCCCTTTTGCGTAAAGTAAATGACCTGCCGCTGCCCCAGGATCGTTGCCGCTACCGGCGTGGATTGCGTCATCAGATCGTCCTGCCCGTGCCAGACCACGTGGCCGTCATTCTTGTTCAAGGCCAGCAGAGCCTGCCCCGGGCCGCCTCCCGCCACAAAGACCAGGTCCCCGTCGATCAACGGCGAAGCCGCGCTCTCCCAATGGATGTTGCGTCCGTCGTGTTCCTTGGCGATGTCGCAAACCCAAATCTGCCCGCCTGTGGCCGCGTCCAGGCACTTCAAAACCATGCGCGAGGAATAGGTATAAACCTTGCCGCTGTCGAACGACGGCGTCGAACGCGGACCGTCTCCGCCGGCATTATCGGGCGTCCCCGAGTCGCCGCCTCCATCATATTTCGCGATGCCCAGCGGCACGGCCCACAATTCGTTTCCCGTGTTCGCGTCCAGCGCCACGCAGACTTCCTGGCTGGCCCCATCGACTTCCCGCTTCACAAGCGTGAACGCCTTTCCTGCCGCGATAGTCATGCCGCTGAATCCGTCGGTCAGGGGATGTTTCCAAATCAGCGGCAGCCCGCTGGGCGGCCAGGCGGTGAGGATTTCTTCCGTTGATGTCCCGTCATGGTTCGGCCCGCGGAATTGGGTCCAATCCACTGCCCGCGCGGCGGGCGCCAGTATGCCGCCCAGAAATGCGGCAAGAGCGATTGTTTTGATTCGAGTCACGCGCCCAAGGATTGAACGAATCCAACGATTGTCAATTCTCAAGTGAGGGGGGGAGATTAAGATTACGAGAAAGATTAAGAGAGGAACCCAAAAAAGTGATATGCGCCACGGTCCCGCCAAGTACCTCTCTCTTCGGCCCTCCCCTCCGAATCCTAATCCTAATCCTCAGAATCAGAAAGCTTTAGATTAGAATGCGGTGTCAAGCGCAGATGGGAGGTCTAACGGCAGAGTTCGAGCAGGAGGGTGTTCAATTCCTGCAAACGCACTGGTTTGCTCAGTAGGGCGTCCACTTCGCCCGCGCTTTCCCCGTCGGCCTTCATTATCGCTCCCCACCCGGTCATCATTATGACGGGCGTTTGCGGCGCCTGCGCCTTGATGCTGTGCGTCAATTGTTTCCCGTCCATTTCCGGCATCCCCAGATCGGTGATGACCGCTTCGAAGGGCTGCTTCCGGATCAACGCGTCCTGGAATAGCTTCAGCCCCTCGACTCCGTTGGAGGCGACTGTGACCCTGTGGTGGAAGACGCCCAGGCAATCGTGGAGCAGCGTGCGCAGTTCCGGCTCATCATCGACGCAGAGCACATTGAGGCAACGGCTCGGCTTTGGCGGCGCCGGCTCCGCCTTGGGGGACGACAGTGCTTTCTCGCGGACCGGGAATGTGAGCTTGACGCAGGTCCCCGAACCGGGAGTGCTCTCGATGTCAATGGAGCCGTCGTGCCGCCGCATCATCCCATAGACCATCGCCAACCCCAACCCGGTGCCCCCGCGCTGGGCTTTGGTGGAGAAAAAGGGTTCCAGGCAATGCTGTCGCGTGTGTTCATCCATGCCAAGGCCGTTGTCCCGCACTTGGATCTGGAGATGGGCCACTTTGGCCCGCTCATCGCTGGGATCAGGCCACGTGAAGGTGCTCGTTATCAAGGTTATTTTGCCACCTTGGGGAAGCGCGTCCACCGCGTTGAAAATGAGATTGGTCAGCGCCTGGCAAAGGTCCCGGGGGTCGCAGAGCAGTCGCGGCAGCTTGTCCGCCAATTGCGGTTGGATTTGGATCGATACGCCCTGCCGCTGCGGCAAGTCGCGCCAGCGCGGACGTGTCAATTCAATCGTCTCCTCAATGATTTCGTTGACGTTCACCATCACGAGGCTCTCGCTTTCGGCTTGAGGACGGTAGAATTCCCTCATGCGGGATACGATATGCGCGATGTCATCCCCGCAGCGGTGGATGGTCTGGAGATAGCGTCGCGCGCTCTCCGGCAGTTCCGGCACCGTCATGAGCAACAGGTCGCTGTAAGCGGCGATGGGAGAAAGGGAATTGTTGACGTCGTGCGCCACGCCGCTGGCCATTTGACCCAGCGCGCAGAGGCGTTCCTGGCGGACCACGTTGGCCTGCGTGCGGCGCAATTCGTCGTAGGCCTTCTGCACCCCTTGCGTCAATCGCACCTGGTCGTAGAGGGAGCGGCATTGCTCCTCGGCGCTGACCACTTTGACCTGCAACTGTTCCTTCTCCAATCGCACGGCCTCCATTTCCGCCCTCATTTGTTCGGTCTTGTGCCGCACCTCCTCCAGCACCAGCACGATCATGCTGACCGCAATGTAAAGTTGCACCACCGCCGCCGCGAAAAATCCGGCGCTGCGTAGGTTGTTGTCCATCAGCGACATCGGATACGTCGCCAGATACACTCCCCATAATGTAAATCCGAGCGATAACATCCCGGCTCCCACATAGGGCATTTTCTTGCGCAACCGGAAGAAGCAACTGGCCGCGAACACGCTCCCCGATCCCAGCAGCAGGAACACCGGCATTTCCACCTTCACCGCCGATGATAAAACCGCGGGGCTGACAACACTCCACACCATCAGGAAAAGCATGAACAGGCCAAAGGACGTTTGCCGCACCGGCAGGCTCAGAAATGCCAGGCTGCCCCACAACAGAAACACCGCGCTCACCGCTATGCACCATTGCTTGAAGAGGAACATCAACGACCCTACCGCCGCGTCCGGCGCCGTCAAACACAACGTCAGCCACAACGCATAAAACAGCCACGCCGCCGTCCAGACCGTGAAATACTGCCGCCGGGTGAACCGGTTCAGATAGAAGAACAACCCCACCAATACCCACACGCTCAACAGCGACACCATCAGCGCCGCCCGCAGGTACTCTTGCGAGAATATGAGATTAAACGCCTCTAATTTCACGTGCATGACTGCGATAGCATGAACTATTCCAATCTACGATTCATCGTCAGTTTATCGGCACATTCGGGCGCGAAGTTAAGGCACTCGACATCACCTTGAGCGTCAACGCCTTGCGCGCCTGGCTCCCACAAGGCCGATCCCAACTTCACGCCGCAATGGATCCCTCTCGCAATTGATTTCTTGCATATCTCCTCCTTTTAAGCTGTCCTATCGCAATTATGAAATTGGCCTTTCTCCCCTTCAACTTGCGGCTCTGTCATACTTGGGCCGTCTCCCGCGACGCAAAAAGCGGCGGCGGCGCCGATACCGCTCCCACCATCCTCGTGCGCTTGACTGACAAATCGATCACCGGCTTGGGCGAAGCTCCTTTCTCGAACCGCTATTCCGAAACTCCCCCTTCCATCCAGGCCTTTCTCCGCCTGGTCGATCCCGACAAAATCTCATTCGACGATATCCCGGCCAGCATGGATTACCTGGAAAAACTGGCCCCAAAAAACAGCTCCGCCAAATGCGCCCTCAACGTCGCCCTGGCCGATGGCGCCGCCCGCAAAGCCGCCAGGCCCCTCCACACCTATTTGGGCCTCGCCTTTATGGAGAACACACACATCACCTCTTTCAGCATTGGCATCGATACCCCGCAAATCATCGCTCAGAAGGTCGCCGCCGCCGCGGCCTTTCCGATTCTCAAACTCAAAATCGGCACGCCGGGCGACCGCGAAAACCTCGCCGCCTTGCGCCGCCTGGCCCCGGACCGCACCGTGCGCGTCGATGCCAATGAAGCATGGCACACCAAGGAGGAGGCCCTGCGCAATCTCGAATGGCTGGCCAAGGACCCCCACATCGAGTTTGTCGAACAGCCGATGCCCGCGGCAACCCCTCTCAAGGATTTGGCCTGGCTCAAGACCCGTTCCCCGCTCCCCTTGTTCGGCGATGAGTCCTATCATCACGCCAAGGACATCTCCCTCTGCGCCCAGTGTTTCCACGGCGTCAATGTCAAGCTGCTCAAAACCGGCGGTGTCACCACGGCCTTCGACGCCTTGACGGCGGCGCGCAAGGCGGGTTTGAAAACCATGGTCGGGTGCATGATCGAAACGAGCATTCTCATCACCGCCGCCGCCCATTTGGCCGAATTAACCGACCACCTGGACATCGACGGAAATCTCCTCATCAGCAACGACCCCTACGCGGGCGCCACCGCCGAAAAGGGAATTGTCTCCCTTGCGGCGGCGCCGGACGAAATCGGCCTCCAAGTCAAGCCGCGGAAAAGCGATCCGTTTGCCGTTTAGCGAATGCCGTGTTCCAGGCGCGCAATCCGTTCTTCCAAAGGAGGATGATCGGCAAAAAGCGCGCCAATACCGCCGCTCTTGCCCGAAATCTTCAGCGCTTGAAAGGCCGGCTGTTGCGCCCCCGCAAGGTCGGCGCCCCCCTCGTGAATGGCCTTGAGTGTTTTCAGCGCCGAGAGCATGTGTTCCCGCCCGGCGTAGCGTGCCCCGCCCGCGTCAGCCCGAAATTCCCGCCAGCGCGAAAACCAAGCGATGACGATGTATCCCAGCATCATAAACACATACTGGAAAAGGTTGATTAAAATGAATTCCATGAACCAATTGCCCCCGCGATCATCGTCCCGGCTGGAGCCGCGCGAGAGCGCGAACGCCAGCACCCGCGCCAGGAACATCGCAAACGCGTTCACCACACCCTGAATCAGCGTCATCGTCACCATGTCCCCATTGGCCACGTGCGCGATCTCGTGCCCCAACACCCCCTCCACGTCGTATTGCCGCATTTGCCGCAGCAATCCGGCTGAAACCGCCACCAACGCCCGTGACCGGCTCGGTCCGGTCGCGAAAGCGTTGATTTCCGGCGAATCATAAATGCCCACTTCCGGCATGGCGGGCAATTGGGCCGCGTGGGCCAAATGATACACCGTTTGCAACAGGCGCTGCTCGTCCGGATCGGTTGTGTCGGGATCGATCACCTGCACGCCCATCATCACTTTGGCCATCCAGCGCGACAGCAGCAGGGAGATGAAGGCCCCGCCCATGCCGAAGATCAGGCAGAACACAAACAGATTCTCATAGCCGCCCATCCGCGCCAGCGGCCCGCGAAACAGCAGGCCGACGATAATCCCTATGGTGACCATGACGAGCACGTTCACCAGCACCAGCAGCGTTATCCGCTTTGCAACTTGCATAAATTTCATAGCACAATCTCTCGTTTAACCGGCGATAAAGTGCGCCGCTTTTCCCAAAATTGCAACCTCGTGAAACAACGGTCTGGGATTACTTAAGACACAAAACATTGATTAACAGCGAGTTGCGCGCATGCCACTCCCAGCCCCGCTAGGGGCGACATCCTTGTAGCGCGCAGTCCGCAGGCATTCCAAGCTCCGTCCGGAGCGACATATTCTGGTGTAGGGCCGACCACGGCCTCATTGGACCGGGTGCGCCGGCGATTGAGGATGGGCCATCCGGTCAACGTCAGCCAGGAGAGCCGGAAGCTATGCGCGGGTGATTGCCGGAGGTTTGAGGCCGCGCGGACGGAGTTGGAGCGTTTGAGTCCGGCGGAGGTGGATACGTGATCCCGAGGACTGAACCCTCTGACTCTGACGCTCCATGCAGTTCGTGGTAATAAGAGGTGTTGTCAGTTCATGGAGAAACAAGGCGATAAAACTGACTTTGGACGTTGGTTGCGGACTGGTTTGTAAATTGAAAAAACGGGGCGGTTCCGGCGGTAAAATTCGTGAGGTTGACCCAAGTGTTGGAACATAGGTTGGTGGTGACTTCAACGTGATAGCTTTGCCCGCTACGCAGGCTGGCATTCAAAACTAATCCGCCGCTGCTGCTGAACGACTGGGTTCCCACAAACAGGAGCGGCATGGGCGGACACATGCCGTTGGTTCCGGCGGTATAGATCCCCTGAATTTCGGGTGGCGACAGTGCGCGATTGTAAATGCGGAAGTCATTGATTCCGCCATCGAATGAAGGTTGCGTGGTGGAACCTCCTATCAGGTCGCAACCAATTGTCAGGGTGTTGAGGTCAAAATCGTAAAGCGATTGGGTAATGGGCGCGCTAGCCACGCCATTGACGTAAAAGTAGATCGTCGTACCGTCGTATGTGACGCCCACATGGTTCCACGTATTCGTCAGAACGTGCAAGCCACTGTCCAAGCAGGCTGTTCCCCAGTGATCGATATAGACGACATCGGTGCTTCCGCAACCGCCGTTGCCCGATATGCCAAACATGTCCCCTTGCCCGGGAACTCCTGTTGTCGCAATGGGCATCCCTAACCCTGAGTGCGAATGCGGATAGACCCATGCTTCAATCGTCCTTGGCCCGCTTATATTCTGCGCGCCGTTGACCAACAGGTAGCCGGTGGCGCCATCAAAAAAGACGGCCTCCCCCACCTCGCCTGGGCCGAACGTGGCGCCGTTTTCAAGCACGGCGGAGTTCGTGCCGACACGGTCGCTGGTGTCGCCGTCGCAAGGCCACCATGAAATCAGACCGGCTGGGGCGCAGACGGCGCAGTTGGTTTGGCTCGAACCGCTGAGCGTCAATAGGGCGACAAAACTTGTCACAGCGCCAAAACGGTTGCAGGCAACCACGTCATAATCGCCGGCATCAACCGTCCACAAAGTCGCCAGATCGCACTCGCTGTTGGTCGCGTTGAGAATAGGAACACCATTTTTTCGCCATTGGTATTGAAGGGGCGGCGATCCTTGGGCAGTTGCGCTGAACACCGCTGTTGCTCCAATCAACGCCGTCTGATTCTGAGGTTGCGTCACAAAATACGGTGATATGTTCGCGCCTTCGACGCTGAGAAGACGATAGAACCGCTCAGGTGAATTGGCGCTACTGATAGTGAAGGGAAAAGTGGGCGCAGTTGCCGCCGTGAAATTGGTCAGTGTTATCCAGTTCGATGAAGCCAGGTTGGTCGTGGTTTGAAGATAGTAGTTCTGTCCGCTGCGCAGGCTGCCATTCAAAACCAATCCTTTGCCGCCACTGAGCGATCCGGCTCCCGCAAACATCAGCGGCGTCGGTGGACACATGCCGTTTGTGCCCGCCGCGTAGATGGCCTGGATCTCCCACGGCGTGAGTGCGCGATTATAGACGCGAAACTCATCAATTCCGCCATCCAGGGAAAGTTGCGTGCTGGAACCTCCAATCAGGTCGCAACCAATAGTCAGGGTGCTGAGGTCAAAATCGTAGAGCGATTGGTTAATGGGCGCGCCAGGCACGCCATTGACGTAAAAACAAATGGCCGTCCCATCGTACGTGAACGCCGCGTGATTCCATGTGTCGGTCACCAGAGGCAAGGCGCTGTGCAGGCAGCCTGTTCCCCAATGATCGATATAGACGACATCAGTGCTTCCGCAACCGCCGTTGCCGCCCGATATACCAAACATGTCCCCTTGCCAGGGAACTCCTGTCGTCGCAATGGGCATCCCCAAGCCTGAGTGCGAATGCGGATAAACCCATGTTTCAATCGTCCTTGGCCCGGTTATGTACTCTGCGCTGTTGACCAACATGTAGCCGGTGGCGCCATCAAAAAAGACGGCCTCCCCCACCTCGCCTGGGCCGAACGTGGCGCCGTTTTCAAGCACGGCGGAGTTCGTGCCGACACGGTCGCTGGTGTCGCCGTCGCAGGGCCACCATGAAATCAATCCGGCCGGAGCGCAGACGGCGCAATTGGTATTCGACCCTGTCACCGTCAAGACGGCAACAGAGCTTGTCACTGCACCCGCGCCACTCCGCACAACAATATCATAGTTTCCCGCATCACCAGCCCGCAGGGTCGCAAGATCGTACGCGCTGTTGGTTGCATTGAGGATTGGCACCCCATTTTGGCGCCATTGGTATGCAAGTGGCGGGACGCCTTGCGCCTTGGCATTAAAGACTGCCGTTCCTCCAACCCACGCAGTCTGGCTCTGAGGCTCCGTCACAAAGAACGGCAATTGATTCGTGCCTTCGATATTAACAACGCAGGTGCAATTTCTGCCCAGCCAGCAGCCACCGGAGGCAGATAACAATTCCAGCAGGAATTGGCAGGAAGGATCGACACGGCCCGTGTTGAAGATCGGCACGGTGATGGTTTGGTTGGTCTGGGCGGCGGTGAATGCGACGATACCGGAAACGGCGGCAAAGTTGGAGGCCGTCGCGGTGGTGGCATAGGTCGTGTAGCTGACTTTCACCGGCAGGGTACTCAAGCCGGTTCTAACAAGCCGCACATTCAGCGCTCCAGCGCTCTCGGGAATATTCGTTGAGGCGGTCTCCCACTCAACCGCGCCGCCGCCATTGGCAGGCCAAGAGGTGATGTTTGTTGCGGCACTCTGAAGTCCGTCAAACGCGTCATTGCTAGGCCCACCAGCTCCGCGGCCACCATTGAAGAGTGCCGCAAATTCCAAACCGTTAGTCGTGGTCGGGTCCTCAGTAATGCTCTGGTACAACACGGTGGAGGCGCCCGGCAGCCCCCCAAAAAAGGTGTATCCCCAACCCCAATACTCCCCAAAATAGCGAGGGCCGTCACTCTCCCAATAGTTTAGGAGGTAAGAGCACAAGGCCCTGACGGAGGCACTCAGTCCGCCAAAGGAGTCGAAGGATTCAAAGTAATACCAGCCGCCGTCGGCGGATGCCGCGCTAATGTTGGTTGGGTAATCAGCGACGCATTGGCCCCAGCCGCCAGGATTGTCGTACCAAATCTCCCACGGCGCCAGGTCGCTGGGCCGGGAACGGGACTGGACGAGATTGGTGAAGCCGCTTGGGTTGAGGATCACAGAGGGGCCAAGCAGCACATTTTGAATATAGTTGACGTAAGACATGCCGCTGGCCTTTTCGATCACCCGTCCAAGAATTTCATAGCCAAAATTGCAATAGACATTGCTTGTGCCTGGCGCGAAGTCGAGAGGTCGTTTGCCGAACACCCAACTGATGACGTTGGTGGGCGCGGCGGGATAGTTCAGCCCCATCTGTTGCGAGATTTCCAGGCTGCTGAATTCGCCCACTGGAGAAACGGTGGTGTCCCAACCCCCGGAGTGATTGAGCAGTTCGGCCACGGTAATATTAGTGATGCGGTTGTCGGCCAACACGCCGCCCCATGGCGGGATGCCGAGGTACGAATAAACCGTCGTGTCATTGGAGATGACGCCTTCGTTGACCAACTTTGTGATGGCGGAACTGGTCAACATCTTGGAAACGCTGGCCAGGCGAAACGGTTGGTCAGGATGTGTCACGGCAGTCAAATGCTTGTTAGCCCAGCCGTAGCCTTGGCGAAAAACGAGCTTGTCGTCTTTCATCAGTGCCACCGTTGCGGCATTGACCTGGTGGTTGGCCATGGCGTTGGTCATCACCTGCTCAAGAAGAGCTAGTTCGGGCACGATGGGTCCCGTGCTAGGCAAGTTAGTGAGCGGAGGCTGTCCGCTGTAAATGGCGTAGATTTCCAACTGATTGAGCGCGCGATTATAAATGCGAACTTCGTCAATCAAACCGCTGTAGCTCCTGCCATTGCCTGATGGGTCCCGTCCGAAATTTATCGGATTTTGGGAGGGTACAAGCTGCCCGCTGGCACCCCCTGCGCCGACCAACGTCCCGTTGATGTACACACTGACAGTGCTTCCGTCGTATGTTCCGGCGACATGGCACCATTGATTGAACGGCACAGCGCCGGCACAGCAGCCTTGCCAACTCCCGGTAAAAACCCAGAAGCAAAGTTGGTTTCCGGAAAACTCCAACGAGTAGGACCCATTGGTTGGCCCCGCCTTTTTGACAATGGGGTCGTATGGGCCAACTTCCTCGGTGCGATTGATCCATGCTTCAATGGTGATGGCGTTGGTCGGGTCCAGGTTTGGAGCGTCGGGGATTTCCACATAGCTGCCAGGAGTAATGTCGAACGCCTCACCGGACTCCCCCGGCGCAAAAGTGACGTCATTTACAAGAACTCCATTATTGGTACTAACGATGTCGTCTGCGTTCCCGTCCGCCGGCCACCAGGAAATCACCCCTGGTGGTGCCTGGGCAACGAGATCGGCTTGAATGGACAGCAGAACCCAAGCAACAAAACAGTACAAGATTTGATCGCTCAGTCTGCGCCGACGTGGCAAATAGTGGGTTTGGGTCCCCTGTCTATTCACGATCACACAGCGACGTTATCGAACTGCGCGCCGGATGACAAGCCTAAAAAACCTCAGGCAGGTTGCTCCACCGATGGTGGTCCGGCTGGCGCCGGTAGCCCGTGATGGTTGGGCCACGAACCGTCATCGCTTGGCACCGCCAGGACTTTCTCCCGTTCTGGCACTGAAAATCCCGAGCGCGCGGTGGGGCACGGCGCCCGGCGAACGGCTTGTCAGTCCTAATGAACACTCAGAGGTTTATTGACCAGATGGAGCACATTGGATAATCTCTCGAGATCGATAACCGCAGCCTCGAACCGGAGGATATGGGCAAGTTATTGTTAAGATTAGAAATGCCTTAAAATGATTACAGACTGGATCAACGTAAACCGAGCCAGTGTCAAGGGAGCTGATCGTCTTTACCCACATGACTTGGATCGGACGATTGAACCCGGAATCAATTCCGTCATCGGTGGCACCGGCCTCGGAACTATGCCGGGAACCGGATTATGCCGGGTGGCGTGAGTTTTCCCTCTTAAATCATTGCGTACCGGCCTTCGCTGTCACGGGTCCGGGTGTACCCGCAGGGCGGCCGGGGCGAAACCGATATCGTCGTGGTAGATTAATTTGACAGCGTTGCCGCTTTCATCCTTCACGAAGGTGATTTGTGCGTTCCCCCCTTTTAGGAAGAATTGAGTGTCGGACTGGGGAAATATTTCTACTTCCGGGGAGCCAGCATACTGAACAAACAGGTGAGGGCCGCGTCTGCTGATGGTCACGATTTGCCCTCCCAGCTCGTACCGGCCCGTTAAGGCGTCATACGCCTTAGGCGAAACGTTCGTGTTTACGCTGGGCAGCGGCGTGAGTTTGTCCGCCAGAAAAATGTCCACCAGTTGCTGCGTTAGTTCTTGGGGAATCGCGTTTGTACGTCCGGGTCTGGAGTTGGCAAGGATGGCCACGGTGAATTTTTCCTCCGGCACCCGCCGCACCCAACTTCTGAAGCCGGGCACGGAGCCGCCGTGCATAATTTCCAGCAACCCGCGGTGCCGGGTGACCAGCCAGCCGAAACCGCCGCCGGCACCCGAATTGGCGGCCTCGTATATACTCATCTTGGCAGGAGTGAATGCCGCTTGGAGGCTGGCAGGGTCCAGCACCCGGCCGTTGAAGATGCCCTCGTTCCAGCGATACAGGTCTTCCACTGTGGAGTAGAGCGCGCCGGCACCGCCAAACCACGATGGATCCCAGTTCACCCGCTTGAAGCCGTTGGTGCCCAGTCTGTAGCCCATCGCCTCGTGCGACAGACCAAGCTGCGCGTGGTAAACGCCGGTGTTGGTCATGCCCAGGGGCTGGAAGAAATTCTCACGTAGAAAATCCCCGTAACCTTGCCCCGAAACCTTCTCTACGATGTAACCGAGCAACACGTAGCCCGAATTGTCGTAACTCCATTTCGTCCCCGGATCGAAATTATAAGGTTCCTTCTTCATCGCCTCAATGATGGCCTCGGTGGTGTCGTTGGTCGCAGGATCAAAGAATTCCGGGTCGTCATTGTAATTGTGGATGCCGGAGGTATGGGTCAGTAATTGGCGCAGGGTGACCTGATCCCCACGCGGAAAATCGGGGACGTATTTGGATAATTTATCGTCGATGCTCAGTTTTCCCTGCTCCTGTAGTTTCAAAACTGCCGAGGCGGTGAATTGCTTGGTGATCGAGGCGATGCGGAAGGCAGTTTGCGGGATGACGGGTACAGCATGTTCCCGGTCGGCTAGCCCGTAACCCTTTTCAAACAAGATTTTGCCGCCCTGCGCCACCAGGACCGCCAAGCCGGGGTCATTGGTCTCCACCAATCCAGCCAGCAAGGCGTCGGCCTTTTCCGACGGTGTTTCTGCCGCCCAAATTGAGGGCAGGCAAAGAAATAACAGAAGGAATGTCGTCGTGCGTTGCACAGTTAGAGCCATCAGTGTCACATCTTAACATTAACATTTCGCCAAACTAACTCAACTTGGTCACTTCGGCCTCGAAGAGTTCGCGGGTCCGAGTTTGCAATTCGTCGAGCCGGAGTTCTCCCTTATCCAGTTTGGCCAGCAAGGCTTTTTGGGCGAGGTAAGTGGTGTCGAAGCTTTCGATCAGTTCTTTGGCCGTCCTCATCCGCGTCGTGTCGTTGACTGACGCGAGCGTGCCATCCGACCGCCCATTTTGCAAGCCATAATACTTAACCTCCTTCCCATCAACGCCTTGCGCACGCCAGAATCCGCAGACGCCTTTGTCCAATGAAATCCGGTTAATCTTGTCAATCCTGTCAAAACCTCCTTTCCATCAACAACTTCCCTCTCGATCAAATTGCAATTGGCTTTCTGTCGTCAGATTCCCTCTGGCCGCCAATCCAAAAAAACCCGAAAAAAACGCTTGCAAGTCCCACTATTATATGGGACGTTAAAGGCGGGCGGGCTGCTTTGCCCGCCGCGCCGGAACTATAGCGAAGGCGGGGCTCTTTGACATATCGGTAAACAAATCCACTCCCGCAGCGCCCGATCGACTCCCCATCACCCCTGTCCTCGGATCAAGCCCCGTTAACATTAAAGCAAAACCCGGCCTGCTCCGGGGGATGGCGCGGTGAGTCAAGGTCAATCAAGCCAAGTCAAGGCTTGACCTTCTCTGCGCGCTCAGCGCCTCTGCGCGAGCCTGCCCTTTTTGGATTCTCTTAAACCCCCCAAATCCTCAAAAATGCCAATGATTGCTGATATTTGCGACCGTTGACCACCCAGTTCCTCCTCGGTTCCCTCAGATTGCAACTGATCAGATTCCCCGGCTCGGCCTTCTCTGTGTTCCCTGCGCGAGCCTGCCCTTTTTGGATTCCCTTAAACCCCCAAAATCCTCAAAAATGCCAATGATTGCTGATATTTGCGACCCTTTGCGACGGTTTGCCTCCCAGTGCCGCTGCTGGCGCAACAGGGCCGCAACTCGCCCAACCCGCCGCTCAAATCCACCCGTGCTTGCAGCCATGTCCCAAATTTATCTTGATTTTATCGTTGCGTTGGCCATTGCACCCCTTACTTTAAGCGGCTCGTGAACAGCGAATACGTCAAACAAGCCCTGGCAAAGGTCGGCAACCCAAATGTCCTGGTCAATCTGGTGTCGCGCCGCGTGCGCCAACTGACCTCCGGTGGCGGCAACAGCCGCCCGCTCATCGACCAGCCGGGCACCCTCGGCGCCGCCGATATCGCCCTCCTTGAACTCATCGAGGGCAAAATGGACTACGACGCCACCCCCGAGGCCGAGGAGGAAATCCAGCCCGTTTCCAAAAAACGGCGCGGACGCTGACCGCCCCCGCCCACCCGCGCCGCGCAGGTTGCCGCGCATCTCCTATGGCTGAAATCCTGCACAATTCCAAGGCCCGGCGCGATTATCATATCTTGGAATCCTTCGAAGCTGGCATCGTCCTGCGCGGCTCCGAGGTCAAAACCCTCCGCGCCGGCCGCGCGCAAATCAACGACGCCTTTGCCCGAGTCGAGAAGGACGAAGTCTGGCTCTACAACGCGCACATCGACGAATACGAGCAGGCCAATCGTTTCGGCCACAAGCCCAAGGCCCCGCGCAAGCTGCTCCTTCACAAGTCGGAGATCCGCAAACTCCTGGGCCTGGCGGCGGTCAAGGGCAACGCCCTGCTCCCGCTCTCCTTTTATTGGAAAAACGGAAAGGTCAAAGTCTCCCTGGCTGTGGCGAAGGGAAAGGCGCAGTTCGACAAGCGCCAGGACATACAGGAACGGGAGATGGATCGTGAATTAAAACGAGCCACTATGCGGCATCTCAAGAGAGGCTAACCTACGCCTTGACCGGTGTCGGTTCCTTGGTCCACCGGCGCTTGGGCGCCTTGGTCACCAGCCCTCTTTTGATCGCCCGCGCCGAAACCCGCACGTAGCGGACTTCGCCGTCAATCAAAGCTTTGACCCGTTGCAGGTTGGGCAGAAAACGCCGCTTGGTCACGGCGGTAATATGCGTGCCGATGCCGCCCTTCTTCTTGGCTTTGCCGCTGCGCCAAATATGACTGCCCTTGATCGGTCCCACTCCAGTTAGTTCGCAATATCGAGACATAAAAATCGCCTGAAAGCGGCGTAGATTGAACCCTCCGAGCGGCCGATTCAAGCACTATTTGCGCGCGAACGCGCTTTTGCACTTTCTCAGGGTTATCCCTTGCATTGTGAGAGGGAAACCCTTAGTATATAAACGCATGCGGATTTTGGTTCAAGATTCCGCCACAAAGGCCTTCTTTGATGGCGGTGGCTGGCAAACGGACGCCAAGCGGGCGAAGACGTTTGAGTCCGTCGCCCAGGCCGAGGCGGTTTGCCGTGAACACGGGTTTCTGGGCGCGCTGGTCGTTGTCAAATCTAAAGACGCCGCCTGCGACGTCAGCTATCCTGTCGGCGCCCGGGATGCCCTGGTGGTTTCCAAGCCTCCGACGACCCGGATCAAGAGCCTCTACTGACATCGGGCCTGCCTTCGGTTTGTGCTGGCGTCGGCGGACGAATTCTGAATGCTGTTGCCGTGCATTTGGCTCATCTCAGACTGCGCGACTTTCGCAACATCGAGCGTTTGGACGCCGAGTTCACTCCCGGATTCCACCTCTTGCTGGGGGACAATGCGCAGGGCAAAACCAACATGCTCGAAGCCATTTATTTAATGGCCACCCTGCGCTCCTTTCGGGGCGTCGGAGGCGCACAGATGATCCGCCACGGCCAGAAAGGTTACTTCGTCGGCGGTGCCGTCCTGTCTCGCGCCGCGCACGAAATCAAAATCTACTGGTCGCCAAGCGATCGCAGATTAAGCCTGGACGGCCAGCCGGTGCGCAAATTGGGCGATTATCTGGGCACCCTGCGGGCCGTGGTATTTTGCACTGAAGACCTGCAATTGGTCAAAGGCACCGCCCGCCTGCGGCGCCGCTTCATGGACCTGCTCCTGGCCCAGACACACGCCGCCTATCTCCCCTTGCTCCAACGCTACACCGCCGCCCTGCGTTCCCGCAACGCCCTCCTCAAACAATCCGCCCCGGATGAGGACGCACTGGACGGTTTCACCCGCCAACTGGTCGATGCCGGACAGGAGTTGATGAAATTCCGCCGCCAATTGCTTCCGCGTGTCCAGCCCCTGGCGCGCGAGGCCCATGCGCGCGTGGCCGGCGCCGCCGAGCAACTCCAATTGGAGTATCAGCCCTCGGTGCGCCACGACTTCGCCCTCGAACTGGCCCGCAACCGCTCCCGCGAGAGGATCTTCCGTTCCACCATCCTGGGCCCTCATCGCGACGAATTGCAACTGAGCCTGGACGGCAAAGCGGCCGGCAAGTTTGCCAGCGAAGGCCAGAAACGCTCCATCGCCATCGCCCTGAAAATGGCGCAGGCCGAATACCTTGCTTCCATTCACGGCGCGCCGCCGATCCTGCTGATCGACGACATCATGGGCGAGCTGGACGGCCGGCGGCGGGCGGGGTTTATGCCGTTGCTCGACCGCGCCCAACAGGCCCGCAGCCAGGTTTTCATGACCTGCACGGAAGAGAACTGGCCAGGGGAAGTGGCCCGCGACCTGTGCCGGTGGCAAGTCAAATCCGGCGCATTGACCCCTGGCAAGTGAGGCCGGGAAATGTGGATTCTGAAGGCTTGCAATCCCGGCTGAGTGCGGTAATCTGGCGTGGTTTTAACGGAAGCGAGCGTAGCTCAGTCTGGTAGAGCGTCACCTTGCCAAGGTGAATGTCGAGGGTTCGAATCCCTTCGCTCGCTCCATTTTTTACCTCGGAAGCCCCCAAAACCCCGGATTTTTGATATGGTTTTGCTATAAAATTTCCAGGCGGGGTGACACCTTATTCGCATCAGGAAGTTTCGTCGCGGCGAGTCGCTCCCGGCGACGATTAAAGCCAGTTTTCCTTCGGGTTGTGCTTTGCGGTAACGATCCGTGGCAGGCTGAACTTGAAGCAAGCGGTCGATCGTATTGGCCTCGAAACTGGCTGCTTCGGAAAGCCAGGTGGCCCGTACGGACTGTGGGCGCACAACGAGGCCGCGGCACTTTTTTCGCCATCTGGAATCCGCAGGATGGCGTTGACGAGGTTCTCCGTACCAGCGCCGTCGGTTCTCGCCCCGCAGCTTTGTCGGGAAGGAACTTCCCCTCTATGCACCCGGGGTTGGCCCGGTCCTTGGTTGCTTTGCATTCCTGCCGTTTTGTCAGTGTGTCAGTTTCAACAATGTCTTACCTCACTCGCCGCTTACCGCGGTTGTTTTAACGCTGGCGGCTTCGTTTCAGAGGTCTTTCACAAAACCGGGCCATCTGCCGCATTGAATCTCCGGTGGGACGGAGTGTCCTTAATAATACACGCGTCGTCCAAAATATATACAGGGTCTTTCTTTCCACGAGAAGTGTTAATTGGTCCGAGTTACTGACAGTAACTACGACTGTCACCATAGTCACCATATCTTGCGTTTCTCATATCTGTTTGCGTCAAACCTCGGCGCTCTAGTTGAGCGGCACACTCCCTGCTATGCCTACGACCAGCAACGACCGACGACCGTGTCGGCTCCGATGCTAATTATCAGACAAGAAGGTAGTTCACAAGATTAATAAACTTATGAGACACGCACTACAATTACGAGAAGATGTCCTATTTCTGAGCATCCCTGGCCCAAAACAGGAATCAATAATCCGCAGGGCTTTGTCCGGCTTCGTCCTGAAACTTATAGTCCCCTCGTTGCTGGTTTCCGGGGCCTCTGCTTTAGCTCAGACGAGTTTCTATGTGGCGACCAACGGCAGCGACTCCAACGCGGGCACATTGGCCGCGCCGTTCCTGACATTGGCCAAGGCCCAATCGGCCGAGCAGGCGGCGGGCACGGGCGTCCATCGCAACATCTACATCCGCGGGGGCGAGTACTTCAACGTGACGATGCTTGTGAGCAGTTCCGACAGCAGTACGGCCTGGATCGGCTA
>JBEKSF010000101.1:0-22111 GCA_049517295.1 Verrucomicrobiota bacterium | reverse complement strand
TCGCAGCGAAGGCGGGTTGAGTTTTTCCTTCTCTGTTTTCTCAGCGTGCTCCTGTTGAAATTCTTTGGCTGCGGCCAACCGTGCTGTGACCCCTCTCATGTGCGTCATTTCGACCCACCCCAAAGACCAAAAATCCTCAAAAAAGCCAATGATTGCTGCTATTTGCGACCCTTTGCCGCCACTTGCGCGGGGCGCATCCGACCCCTCTTCAAATCCTTCCCTCCCCTGCCTTCCTGAATTCTCCCCAAACTTAATCGGAAGGACTAAATGGAGATTTCCGTGTCCGGTTGGCGCCCGCGCAAATACTCAACAATGTGCGCCACGCATTCGGCGACGGTGGCCTGATCGGTGCGCAATTCGATCTCCGGCGCGGGGGGCGGCTCGTAGGGGGCGGAGACGCCGGTGAAGTCCTTGATTTCATGCGCGCGGGCCTTGGCATAAAGGCCCTTGGGGTCGCGCGCCTCGCACACCTCCAGCGGGGCGTTGACATAAACTTCAATGAACTTGCCCGCCGCCATTATTCCGCGCACCAGTTCCCGGTCCGAGCGGTAGGGCGAGATGAAGGCCGTGACACAAACAATGCCCGCGTCGGCAAAGAGCTTGGCCGCCTCGCCCACCCGGCGGATGTTTTCCTTGCGGTCCCGCGGCGAAAAGCCCAGGTCCGAACACAAGCCGTGGCGGACGTTGTCGCCGTCGAGGATATAGACGTGCTGGCCGAGGTTGAAGAGTTCCCGTTCCAATTCGGTGGCGATGGTCGATTTGCCGGAGGCGGACAGGCCCGTGAGCCAGAGGACACAGCCGGAGTGGCCGTTGCGCAAATGACGTTGTTCAGAGGTCACTTTGCCGCGGCTCCAATAGATATTGTGGCTCTTCTGAAGGTTGTCGGCGGTGCGGCGGGGGTAAGCGTCCTCGGCCACGATGCCGCCGCCGGCCACCTCGAAGCCGTCAACAATAACAAATCGCCCCGTCGGCGCGATCTCCGTGAAGATGTCGAACGCCACCGGGCGTTTGGTGTGAAGATACAATTCGGCCACTTCGTTGCGGGCAACGTGCGGCTCGGCGCGGGAGACGGGTTCGAGGGTTGAGGGATCGATGACCCGCTCAATGGAATCGATTTTGCACTCGGCCTCCTGGGTCGCCAGCTTGAGCTTGTAGGTTTTGCCCGGCGCGAAGGGCGCCCGGCCCATCCAGAAAACACGGGCCTTGAAGCGCGTCAGTTCAAAGGGCGGCGCGGTCTCCAGCGAGGCTACGGACCCGCGGGCCACGAAAATCTGCTCGGTCAAGGTGATGCCGATCGATTCACCCGCTTCCGCGCGCACGGCCGGCGGGGTGTTCCATCGCTCGATGGTCTTGACAGTGCTCACCCGGCTGGCCGGGGTGAAGACCAGGCGGTCACCCACCTGCAGCGCGCCCGCTTCCACCCGCCCGACCAGGATGCGGCGGTCATCAAACTTATAGACATCCTGGATGGGAAAGCGCAAAGGCTGGCCGACCGGACGGGGCGCCGGTTCAAAACGGTCGAGCGCCTCGAGCACCGTCGGCCCCGTCCACCACGCCATGTTGGCGCCGTGCGCGGCCACGTTGTCGCCATGCCGCGCGGCAATCGGGATGAAGCAGGCGGGTTGGAGGTTGATGGACTTGAGAAAGTCTCGAAACGCCGATTCGATGGCATCGAAACGCTCGCGCGCGTAATCCAGCAGGTCCATTTTATTGACCAGGACGACGACTTGGCGGATGCCCAGGAGAGACAGGAGATAGCCGTGACGGCGCGATTGCTCGCACACGCCCTCGGCGGCGTCGATGAGAAGCAGGGCCGCTTCGGCGCTGGCGGCGCCGGTGATCATGTTTTTGAGAAATTCCTTGTGGCCGGGCGCGTCAATCAAAACATACTGCCGCCTGGGTGTCTGAAACCAGATTTGCGCCGTGTCGATGGTGATGTTCTGGTCGCGCTCGGATTGGAGGGCGTCCATCAGGTTGGCCCACTCGAAGGGGACGCCGCGCCGGCTGGCGGCGGCCTGAAGTTGTTCCAGTTTGCCAAGCGGCAACGAACCAGTGTCGTGGAAGAGACGGCCCACAAGGGTGGATTTGCCGTGGTCCACGTGGCCGACGATGACGATCTTCAACTGCTCGGAGGAGGCGTTATGCATGGTGGCTCGATTACATGTAACCGTCGCGGCGCAGTTTCTCGAAAGCATCCTCGCTTTCCTTGTCCTGGGCGCGCCCGGAGCGTTCGCTGGTGCGGGTGTGCCGCAGTTCCTCGATGATCTGGCGCACGGTGCGGGCCTCGGACTTGATGGGAAAGGTGCAGGGGGCGCAGCCCAGGCTGCGATAGCGCTCGCCATTGGCGCCGGCAAAATAGAGGGGGATGACCGGGATGTTCTCCCGCTCGATGTACTCCCATACGTTCAACTCCGTCCAGTGGAGCAACGGATGAATGCGGATGTGGGTTCCCTGCTCGAAATCGGTCTTGAACTGGTCCCATAATTCCGGGGGCTGATCCTCGACGTTCCATTCCATGTTCTTGTCGCGCGGGCTGAAGTAACGCTCCTTGGCGCGCGTCGGCTCCTCGTCGCGGCGCACGCCGACGATGACGCCCGTGTAGTGATGCTGGTCCAGAACGGCTTTGAGGGCGTCTTTTTTCAAGGTGCCGCAGCATTCCACCCGCGTGGCGCGTCCGTTGGGAAAGGTGACGCCGCTGTCGAGGACGGTTTGGTTTTTACCGACGATCAATTGGATGTTCCATTGGCGAACCAGGCGGTCGCGGTATTCGATCATGCTGGGGATCTTGTAGGACGTGTCCACATGCACCAGTGGAAAGGGGAGATGGCCCAGAAAGGCCTTGCGGGCCAGCCAAAGCAGGACGGTGGAATCCTTGCCGATGCTCCACAACATGGCCAGGTTTTCGAACTTGTTGAAGGCCTCGCGCAAGATGTAGATGCTTTGGTTTTCGAGATTTGACAGATAATCCATGTGTTGGCGCCTTTTTCGTTCGCCGCCGACTTTAGCAGAGTGCCGGCGCCAGATCAAATTTGGAAATCGATCTTGCGCGACATAAAGGTGTGAATGCCGCACTCGACCTTTTTAAAGCCCGTCCAGCGGCCGGCGCGCTCATCCTGGCCCTGGGCCGTTTTGTGCGTGCAGGGGGCGCAGCCGATCGACCTGTATCCCTGGTCGTGCAGCGGATTGTAAGGAATCTTGTGCTGGCGAATGTAGTTCCAGATCCTCTCCCGCGGCCAATTGGCCATGGGATTCAGTTTGACGATGTCCAGCCCGGCCGGGCCGTCCAGTGCGTAGAGTTCGATGATTCCGATTCCGGCCCGGGTGGACGACTGGTGGCGGCGCAGGCCCGTGATCCAGCAATCCAGGTCCCGCAGTTTTGATTGCAGCGGGAGGACCTTGCGCATTGTGCAGCAGAGGTCCGGATCGCGCCGCCACAACTCGGGGCCATAGACGTCGGCCTGCTGTTCCGCCGTCAAGTCAGGAACAAGGGATTCAATTTTGCAGCCATAGAAATCCTCCAGCCGGCGTTGCAATTCCGTCGTTTCGGCAAAGAGCAGGCCGGTGTCCAGGGTAAAGACCGGGAATGCCAGCCCCGCCGCTTTGGCCAGGTGCATCATGACCAGCCCCGACCCTTGGAAGCTGGTGCCGATGGCCGCGCGCCCGCCGAACCGCCGCCAAGCCCAAGCCAGAATGTCCTCCGACGGTAGCGCGGCGAATTGCCGGTCCAGCGCGGCCACATCGCGCGCGGTCAGCTTGCCGGGTGGCGGCTCGATCAGCCCGTCGGGAGCCGGGGCGGAAGTTTGCAAGGTCGGAGTCACGCTGGCGCAACCACGGATTTGGGCGCGGCCCCGCTGGCGGCGGCACCCGGCAACAACACGCGCTGGCAAAACTCACCGAATCGTTCGGCCCCGTTTCGCTCGCGGGCGAAACGGCTGAACAAGGGCCGCAATTCGTTGACGATGTCCTCGGTTTTGATGCTCTCTTTGTAAAGGGCGCACAGTTTGGTCCCCGAATGGTTGCCGCCCAGGTAAAGGTTGTATTTGTCTGGCGCCTTGCCGACAAATGCCACCTCGGCCGTGTAAGGCCGCGCGCAGCCGTTGGGGCAGCCAGTCATGCGAATGACGATTTCCTCATCCTGCAGGCCCGATTCCGCCAGCAAGCTCTCCAGGCGGGTCAGGACATCGGGCATCACACGTTCCGATTCCGCCAAAGCCAGGCCGCACGTGGGCATGGCCGGGCAGGCGATGGAGGCGCGGCGCACGACGCTGGCCTGGTTTTCAACCGGCACACCGTGCTCGGCCAGCGTGCGGGTGATCCCGTCCCGGTCGTCGGGCTTGACGTTGACCAGCAGGATGTTTTGCGAGGGAGTCAGGCGCAAGTCGGGCTGGAACTGCTCAACGACGCGGCGCAGCCCGCTTTTGAGGCGGTATTGGCCGGCGTCTTTTATTCGGCCATTTTCGACGAAAACGCCGAGAAAGCACTTGCCGTCAAATTGCCGCTGCCAGCCATAGAGATCGCCCTGTCGGGTGAACTCATAAGGCCGCGCCGGCTCCAGTTTGAATCCGAGGCGATTCTCCAATTCCTGGCGGAACCAGGAGACCCCGCGCTCTTGGAGGACGTATTTGAGCCGGGCGTGCTTGCGGTTGGTCCGGTCTCCAAAATCGCGGTGGATGCCGACGACCCCTTTGGCCGTGTCCAACACGCGCCCGGTCGGGATAAAACCGATGACGTCGGCCAGCCGCGGGAAGGTGTGCGCGTTGCCGTGGCTCATGCCCATGCCGCCCCCGGCCAGCAAATTGAACCCCGCCAGCCGACCCTGCTCGATGATGGCGACAAAGCCGCAATCGTTGGTGAACACATCAACATCATTGAGAGGCGGGATGGCAAACGCCACCTTGAATTTGCGCGGGAGATAGGTTTTGCCGTAGAGGGGATCGACGTAATCGGCGTCTTCCTCCGTCAGCTTTAATTCGGCTCCCTCGACCCAGATTTGATGATAGGCGCGGGTCTTGGGCAGCAGGGCGTCGGAGACGGCTTTGGCGTAGCGCTGGATTTCATCGACCACCGGGCTGGTCGCCGGTGTGGGCGCGGCCATGACATTGCGATTGACATCCCCGCAAGCGGCGAGGGTCGTGGCCATGGCCTCATTGATGGCTTTCATCAGCGCGCCTAAATTGCCTTTGGTCACGCCGTGAAATTGGAAGCCCTGCCGGGTGGTGATGCGCAGGGTGTTGTTGCCGTACAGAGCGCAAATCCGGTCGAAGGCCAGATAAACCGAGGGACTGAGCGCGCCACCGGGCAGACGGCCCCGGACCATATAAATGTACTGTTTGCCTGTCTTGCGTTTGTCCCGGTCGTCCTGCTGGTAGATGCCGTGAAACTTGAGAAACTCGCAATCGTCCTCCGAAAAACGGTCCTTGGCAGGATCGGCCAGCGACTGGTAAATGGCGCCCGCCAGGAAGGGATCATTGGCTTTAAGCCCTTCATTGCGCGTCGGCTTGGGGACTGGGTCCGCTTGAATCATAAGTGACTTACTAATAATACTAATCTTTAATCTGCCTTTCTTTTCGCCTTCTGTCAACCCGTTTTCAATGTGAATTTCAAGCCAAATCCTATGGCCGCCAAGCGCCAACGTCTGCGGCAATTCTGTTCGTCAGCGAAAATACCCCCTCCTCAGCGTAATCCAGACTTGTTCAAGCCCTGAATCATGTTAGAGTTTGTGCGTGAGCGATGAAGCGACAGGAAGCAGTAAGCCGCTGAAAATGGTCACTTGCGGCCACTGCCAATCCAAGACATTCATCTCGGGTGACTTGCCCGCGTTTGCGACGGAGGAATGCAAGAAATGCGGCCACCCCGTGATGCTGCCGGTCATGCTCCGCAATTTTGAACTGCGCACCATTATCGCTTCCGGCGGCATGGGCACCGTTTATACGGCGCTGGACACCAATTTGCAGCGGGAGGTGGCGCTGAAAATGATGAAGCGCGAAATGGCGGCCGATCCAGAGATACTGCAGGCGTTTTATCGCGAGGCCCGCGCGGGCGCCTCCCTCAACCACACCAACATCATTCATATTTACAGCTTTGATGAATTTGAGGGCCAGCCCTATCTGGTCATGGAACTGGCCAACGACGGCAGCTTGGACAGCCGCATCGAGCAACAGGGGGTCGTGTCTGAACTTGCCGTCCTGGACGTCGGGATCAAAATGGCCTCCGCCCTGGCCGCCGCTCTGAAGCACAACCTGCTCCATCGCGACATCAAACCCGGCAATATTCTCTACAACGCCGAGGGCGAACCCAAGCTCATCGACTTCGGCCTGGTACGCGCCGCCGAGGCGGGCCATGTCTGGGAGGAACACGTCTGGGGCACTGTCTATTACGTCGCGCCGGAAAAAATCGAGCGCAAAGGCGAGGACTTTCATTCAGACATGTACAGCTTGGGCGGCACGCTCTATCACGCGCTGACCGGCCATGTTCCTTTCGAGGCACCGACGGTCGAGGAGGTCGTGGCCGCGCACGTTCACACACCGTTGACTCCTCCCAATCAAGTAGTGCCGGGGATCACAGAAGCGACCAGCAACGCCTTGGTGCGGTGCATGGCCAAAAACCCGGACGACCGGTTTGAGAGCTACGACGCGATGCAAATGGAGTTGGAAAGGGCTCGCAGCCACTTTCTGGTGCAACAGCAGCTCGAGTCCGGAAGCACTCCCCCCGGCAAAAGTTTGTGGAAATGGTAACTTGACAACTGTCTGGGCAGATTGGGCTGTGACCCCGTGAGGCCGTTTTTGGGGCGGCCTTTCCCTGTGCCAGAGCCTCGGCTGACGCCGCGGTTAATGCACGCGGAAGAAAATCGAAGAGGCGGAAGAATTGGTGGAGAAGGTCTGGGCCAAATTGGTCAGCGTCACATCCCAAACCGTCTGCCAGTTGGTGGACAACAGATTTGTGACGCATTGGATTTGGAAGTTGGTGCCCGGGTTACCGTAGAGGGTGACAAATTGGGTGGAGTTTGGCCCCACAGCCGCCCCCAGCAGCGGCGCCACTCCGAGGACCACCACCTGGCCGGGCTGGCCATAGAGCGTGCCGATGGCGCTACCGTCGGCCCTTGAGGCGGTGATTGAGTTAATGAACAGCGGCACAAAGGCGGACACACCCTGAAGCGAATCAAAGGACGCGGAACCGAGCTGCGTTAAACCTTTGAGCACCTGGTTGGATTGGGTTTGAAAGTCAAAGAGGATTTGGACCAGATTGTTGGTATCCGCAGTGGCAGAGGCGAGGGCGCTGTTGGTCGTAGAGAGGCTCCAATTGGCAAGATAATCGGCCGGAACGTCCATCTCAAAACTCACGTTGGTCAACGGCACCGAGGAGTACAGGCTGAACGGCACGCTGCCGGCCGTGCCAACCTGCACGACCGTCGTGCCTATGCTGACCTCAGTGCAGTCACCCACGGCTGCGGTAAAGGTCATCGAGTTGCTTAAGGGCGGGTTGGCGCTGTCGATTGCCCAAATAGTAATCGAATTGGTGGTGCCGCCTTGGGTGCAATCCGGAAACCAGCTAAAAACCCCATCGGAGCCGATGTAGGCATTGGCAGGAGCGGAGGGATCCAGGCTGAAGTGGAGCGGCAGATTGAGGCTCTGGACTCGATTGGAAATGACCAACAGTTGCCCGATGGCCACGAATTGGCTGCGCACGGGAGTAAACCGGGGCGGGGTGGTGCTGGTCAACTCGACGACGTAGCCGTTAGTGTCAATGATAGCCGTCAGGAGGGGCGCCTCCTGGAAAACAATTTGTCCCAGTTGTGCCGGAGTCAGGCCGTCGAAATTGGTCCCGAAGCGCAGGAGGGTGGTCCCCTGCACATAGTTGGTGAGGAAGAGCGGGATCGGGCCTGGGTTGTTGGTGTTGTTGTCCAGCGACGTCGTGCTCCAGGCCATCGCGCTGCTGTCGGCAAAGGAGAGCGTGCCCGATCCGCCCAAATCAATGGTGCGGGGGACGGTCATGTCCGGCCCCTGCAAATCCAGTGGCCCGAGGGTTTGATTATGGCCGCCCGTGTTGAAGGTCGCGGGAGTGTCCACATAACCATTATCGGAGCGATCGTCGCCGTTGGCCAGGACAAGGCCATCGGTGTCGGGAATGCTTTGGTCGCAGGCCAGTTTGAGCACGCCGCCCTCGATCTCGACGAAGCCGGCAAAAGCATTGGTGGCGCCGAGGATGACGGTGCCCATTTGGTATTTGTGGAACCCGCTGCCGTCGGCGGTGGAAGTCGCGGGCGTGTTGGACAGGACGCAATCAATGGTAAAAACCTGCCCGTTACTGGCCGAGATCAAATTCAAACCCGAGGCCTGGTCCACGCCTTCGAATTCCAAAGGCTCGCCGGTGAGGGTAAGCGGGCCGACATCACACCGCAGGGCCACCGTCGTGATTTGCCCAAACGAATCGTCCACCCGAACGGTGTAAGCGTTGGTGATGATGCCATTGGCAAATACGGTGGTACTCAGTCCCGCTTGGGCGTTTGGGTAGGTTACAGGGGCCGAATCCGGGGCCGCCACCTCGTCGTCGTTTTGACTCCAATTCTCGTTGCTGGTGTCCTTGTTCCACGTGCCGGAAGGCTGCCAGGAGCTGTTGGTATTGTAAGTCGAATCTGCAGGTTCGCCGTTCCAGTAAATGAACCCAGCTTGGGCCGCGGTGGCTGAGAGAACAAAGGCCACGAGCAGGGTCAATGTGCGGGTGTTTGTCATTCCTTTCATGCGCGGCTTAACAATACCAAAACCAGGCCCGGACGCAACCCCAGATGCACACCAAAGCACGCGCGGAGCGCATTCCACTTTTTGGGTTCCTTTCTTAATCGTAATCTCAATCATTAAGATTAAGGTTACGATTAGATTAGGAGGGGAGACGGACCGGATCACGGGGGTTCAAAGGTGATCTCGCCTTTGAGGTTGTTTTGCGCTTCGATCAGCAGGCAGTAGCGCGTGTCGGCGTCCAGCGGCTCCGGCTGGGCTGTCGGCACCACGGGCTTCATGCCGGGGATGTTTTGGCCATAATCGAAGGTTTTTGTCGGCGCGGAGTTGGAAGCCGCCACAATATCCCAGAGGGCGTGCGCGTACTTGTTGGTCCGCGCCTCCTCCGCCGGCACCACCTTCACCGAGGTCAGCGCGTATTCCTTGTCCAAATAAAACATGATCGTCGGCGGGCCGGACCGCGATTGGGTCCAATATATTTGAATTTTTTTGTGCTTCCGCCAGTCAGTAAAGAAGGTCACATAGACGGCCGCCAGAATCACGGCGAGGCCGACCAGGGATACCGTTCGCGTATTCATCTCAAAGAAATGACACGATTGAGGCGGCGGTTATTCGATTTAGTTTTAGAGGGAGCATCGGAAACAAATTTATGAAAACAACGGACTCAAAACGGCGCCACGCAACGGCCGGGCAATCCCCCGCCTTCACATTGATTGAACTGCTGGTGGTCATCGCCATCATCGCCATCCTGGCGGGCATGTTGCTGCCCTCCCTGGCCAGCGCCAAGCTGGCGGGCCAGCGGATGTCGTGCATTGACAATCTCAAGCAACTGGGTTTTTCCCACACCATGTACGGGCAGGACAACAACGGCTTCTTCCCGCCCCGCAACGCCACCAACCGCTGGCCGCAAATGCTCTATCCCTATAACAAAAACGTCGCCATTCTGCTCTGCCCGACCGACGCCATCCACAAGCCGCAGAGCGCGGGGGACTCCACCAACAACGTCGCCGACAACGCGCCGCGCACCTACATGATAAACGGCTACAATGATTATTTTTTCGAGACAATGGATGCATCCGCCTTTGCCAGCTACATGGCCGGCACCTGGCCGCAAGGGTTGCGCGACAGCAAAATCCAGTTTCAGTCCGACACCGTGATCTTCGGCGAGAAACTCCCGACCTCTCCGCAGTACTACATGGACCTTCTGGAAATTGCCGCGGGCGCGGGCAATGATTACACCGAGTTGAATCAGTTTACGCACGTCAACGGCTCCGATTACTGTTACGCCGACAACAGCGCCCGCATCATGCGCCCCTACACGACCATGGGACCGAGCATCAGCCAGTGGTGTATCCTGGCCGCCGCGCGCACCAACCCGCAGTACGTTTATCACCAATAAATAAACAGGGACGCAAGCGCGAGCCGGCGTCCCTGTGGAGGTGGACATTTTTTCCCGGCCTCAGAAGCCAATCCCAAAGGGAGAAGAACGGATTTCTGCAAGGCATCAGAAGACGGCAGTGGCCGTTCCACCGAAAACAGAGAGGAACGAATCATTGGACAACCAAGTCAGTAGATCATCACCATGACGATGGCGTCCTGGACGGCTTTGACGGCGGTGTCGGGTTTGGCGCCGGCGGGAGGCGGGGAGACGAGTTGGAGGCCTTTGACGCTTTGGAGCAGGCGGCGGGCGTGGCGGGCTTTGACGGCATAATTGACGTTTTGCGGGACCATGCCGGATGTTTCCAAGACGGCCAGATCGTTTAACCGGGACACGACCACGCCGAGAACCTGGCCGTTGAGATCGCACAGGGGACCGCCGGAATTGCCGGGTTGCACCGGGACGCTGATCTGATAGTCGGCGGGGTCGTCCTGCATGCCGGTGAGGCTGCTGATTTTTCCGTCGGTGAATTTGGGGGCGACACCCTGCATTTGGATGTTGGGGAAACCGATGGTGAAAACGGGCTGGCCCAGATCAGCCGAATCGGTTGGGGAAAGGGAGAGAGCATTGAAATTCGCGCCCTCGACTTTCAACAAAGCGAGGTCATTGTCTTTGTCCACCTTGATGACTTTGGCTTGGAGCACCTGGGTATTATATTTGACCTCGATCTTTTCGGCGTCCTTGACGACGTGGTGATTGGTCAGCAGGTAGCCGTCGCGGGTGACAAAGAAGCCGGAGCCAATGCCGCGCACCCGGCGGTGGTCGGGAAGCGATTCCAAGGCGGAATGGTCGGAAGGCGCGGCAGCCGCGGCGAGTGTGGGAGCCGAGGGTGCGCCATCGTTGAGGATGGCTTGGGGAATCTGGCTGCGCGCGCAGGCGCGGCCGGCATCGAAGGCGCGGATGGTGCGCAGTTCATCGCGCCTGGTAATGTAGCTGAAGGTGCCGGTGAGTTTGGCGCGGACTGAAACGGAGTCGTTGTCGGCAAAGCCGGTCGGCAGGTGGCGGAGGAGGAGGGGTATGGAATCCTGCTGGCCAGGGGCGGGATCGACCAGAGCGCCATCGGGCAAGACTTGGAGGATTTTGCCCGAGAGGCGGAGCCATCCGGCCTGCGGCTTGCGCAAATCATAGACGACGCCCTCGACCTCCCTGAAATAGCCGGCGGCGATGGCCTGATCGAGGGACTGGGCGGCCTGCTTTTGGGCGGCTTTCCTGGATTGGTCGAGTTGATCGGCAGTGATGCCCCAGGAATCGAGGAATCCCGGCGGCAGTTTGTCGGCGGTTGTCGTGGTGCCGCCGCCGGGAAAGAGAATGACGACGCGTCCGCCGTCGCCGACATGGACGTCCTGGATTTGGGAGTAGGAGGCGCCGTCGATGGCGAGGGCGGTGATTTTATCGATCGCGAAGGAGGGCAGGGCGCATACGGCGAAGAGAATCCCTGCCAGCAATTTCATTGGGGCACTATTCCACAGAAAGGGACGCCGTTCAACCGTTGGCGCGGGATTTGACTGCGGTGAGCATCTCTGCTTTGGGGAAGGCACCACACAGCGAAAGCTGTGGCAACAGATGGGCCGAGACCTTCCCGCGGCGCGCCAGACTTCGACTCAACAACACAGGGCAGATAGATTCCAGTCCCTTTGGGAGAATGGCGCTTACCAACTCAATCCTTGTTGCAACTCAAAGGGTTAACGACTGTTACGAATGCGCCTTGGTTTTTCTTGCCGGGCGGCGGAGTTGATTGCAAAATGGGGCCATGTTCCAATGGCGCGGTCTTGCCCGTTGCGCGCTCGCGCTGGCGGCGGGATGTCCGTTCTGGCCGGGTGGCGGCGTTGCCTCCACCGCGGCGGCGGAGGCGGCGCTGCCGGATTACATGGTGCGAATATGGGGCACCGACGACGGGCTGCCGCAGAACGCGGTCACGGCGGTGGTGCAAACGCGCGACGGGTACATCTGGGTCGGCACTTACAGCGGGCTGGCGCGGTTTGACGGGGTTCGATTCACGACGTTCAACAACGGCAACACCCCGCCGTTGCGAAGCGGGCGGGTGACCAGCCTTTTCGAGGATCCCGCCGGGACGCTCTGGATTGGAAGTGAAATCGGGGAGCTAACGGCCTACGACACCGACCAGCGGTTCCGCCAGGTGGACCTCAACCCGGCCTGGGGACGGCGCAAGATCATTGCCATCGTGCTGGATCAGGGGGGCGAGATGTGGCTGGCAGACGCGGACGGCACGCTGATGCGCCTGAGAGATGGTCTGCGGGTCGAACCTCGCGCTGGCAATGCCGTCAATCTGGTCAACATTGCCAGGGACCGGCAGGGAAACGTCTGGGCGATGCGCAACGGGATGGCATCGGTGTTGCAGCGGGGAAGTTTGATACCGCAGTTCAGCGAGGATTTGGCGGGGGCTTACGTGCAGGGGATGTGCGCGGACCGGGAGGGTGGAATCTGGGTGTCAAGCTGGGGGAACCTGCGCCGGCAGCGGACGGGCCAATTCACCAACGATTTCGGGGCGGCGCCGTGGTTGCTGACGCCGTTGACGACGATGATCGAGATGTCCAACGGTTTGCTGGCCGCCGGGACGCAGAACAAGGGGGTGTTTATCGTCCGGCCGGGAGTGGCGACGCTCAACTTGTGCCGGTCCAACGGCCTGCCGACGGACTGGATTTCCTGCCTGTGCGAGGACCGGGAAGGGAACCTGTGGGCCGGCACGGGGGGCGCCGGATTGGCCATGATCCGTCCAGGCAACGTGACGGCGGTGGACGCGCCGGACCAGTGGCAGGGGCGGCCGGTATTATGTTTGACTTCTTCGCGGGACGGGGCGCTATGGATCGGCACCGAGGGAGCGGGAATCTACCGCTTGCGGGCGGGGCTGTGGACACACTTTGACATGGAGTCGGGCTTGACCAATTTGTTCGTGTGGTCGATGGATGAGGACGCGAACGGGCGATTGTGGGTGGGAACCTGGGGCAACTCATTATTCACGAGGGTCGGCGACCATTTTGAAGACGCCCCCGGGCTGGAAAACGCGCTCTTCGCCGTGACGGCCCTTTACTGCACCGGGGCGGACCAGTTTTGGGCGGGGACCGGCACCGGACTCTTGCGTTACCAGGGCGGCAAGACAGCTTGGCTGGCGCAATCCGGCTCCACGCCATTAACGGATGTTCGATGTGTCATCCAGGACAGCCACGGGACGGTATGGTTTGGGATGTTGGGAGGGGGACTGGGCCGGTTGGATGCAAAGGGCTTGCGGCTGTTTCGCAAGAGTGACGGCCTGAGCAGCGACTTTGTGCAGGTCTTGCACCCGGAGAGCGATGGCACTCTATGGATTGGCACTTTCGGCGGTGGTTTGACCCGGCTCAAGGACGGCCAGTTCAGCACCATCGGCACGGCGCAAGGACTGGCCGACGACATCATCTGTTGGATGGAAGACGACAGGCTGGGCTTTATCTGGGTCAGTTCCCACGCGGGCATCATGAGGCTTAACAAACAGGAATTGAATCAATGCGCGGACGGCCGAATCAAGTCGGTCGATTGCCTGTGCTTCGGCAAGGGGGACGGGCTGCCGACGCTGGAGTTTTCCGGCGGGCTGCAACCGGCCGGATGCAGGACGGCGGACGGACGTTTGTGGTTTGCCTCCAACAAAGGGCTGGTGGTGGTCAATCCCAAGGATGTGAGACTGAACCCACTGGCCCCGCCGGTCGTGATCGAGGCGGTGCAAGTCGATGGCCAGCCGGCGGGGGACCGGCCTCTGCGCATTGCCCCCGGACGCCATCGGCTGGAATTCCTTTACACCGGGTTGAGCTACGTGGCCCCGGAGAAAGTTCGCTTTCGCTATCGCCTCCAGGGACTGGACAGCGACTGGACGGAGGCGGGGACAAGACGGAGCGCCAATTTTAATTATGTTCCGCCAGGGCGCTACCAGTTTCAGGTCACTGCGTGCAATGACGCGGGGGTGTGGAACCAGGACGGGGCGACGGTCGGCTTTGTGCTGCTGCCGCATTTTTGGCAGACGTGGTGGTTTGGGGCGCTGGCAGGGGCGCTGGCGCTGGCGGGGGTCGCGGCGGGAGTGTGGTTGGATACGCGCCGGCGCATGCGGCGGCGGCTGGAGGCCTTGCAACGGGAGCGGGCCATCGAGCGCGAGCGGGCACGTATTGCGCGGGACATCCACGATGAACTTGGCTCCAATCTGACTCGCATCACGATGTTGAGCGAACCGGCCCGCCAGGAAGATCGATCCGGCCAGGTCTATGAGATCGCGCGAGAACTGACGCGGACGATGGATGAAATCGTCTGGGCGGTCAATCCGGCGCACGACACCCTGGAGGGCCTGGTCAATTACTTGGAGAAATTCGCGCAGGATTTTCTGGCGGCCGGGCACGTGCGCTGCCGGCTGGACCTTCCGATTGATCTGCCGCCGTGGGCGTTGACGGCGGAAACGCGCCACAACCTCTTCCTGGCCCTCAAGGAGGCCTTGCACAACTGCCTCAAGCACGCCGGGGCCTCGGAAGTTCGGATCGCCCTGAGAATCGAACCGGAGGCCTTCGTCTTGAGTGTCGAGGACAACGGACGCGGGTTTGATCCAAACGACACCGAATTGCCGCGGGCGGCGGCGAACCGTTTCGCCCCGGGCAACGGATTGGAAAACATGCGGCGGCGGCTGGCGGCCATCGGCGGCGGTTGCGAGATTGAGGCCGCGCCCGGCCGGGGCGTGTCGGTCCGATTTGTCGTTCCCGTCCTCCCGCACCGGCCCGTCAACGGCGCGGGGACGGCCTGGGCGGTGTCGTAAGAATTAACGACTTTCGTTTGGCGGCGGGGCGGCATCACAATGCGCCGTTGAGTATTTCAGTTTCGATTGTTGAGGACGATGATTCGGTCCGCAAGATCCTGGTCGAATGGGTGCGCCAGGCGGCGGGGTTTCGTTGTACCGGCGATCATCGCACCGGGGAAAGCGCCCTGCAGGGGCTGCCGGCCGAAAACCCCGACGTCGCGTTGGTGGATATCAACCTGCCTGGGCAAAGCGGCATCGACTGCGTGTCCCGCCTCAAGGCGCTGATGCCGAAGACGCAGTTTCTCATGTTGACAGTCTATGAGGACGCCGAGCACATCTTCCACGCGCTGGCGGCGGGGGCGACGGGTTACTTGCTCAAGCGGACGCCGCGGGAGGAATTGCTGGCGGCGTTGCGGCAGGCGCATGAAGGAGGTTCGCCCATGACCAGCTACATCGCGCGCAAAGTCGTGCAATCGTTCCAACGGCCCCGGACCGAGCAACCGCAGGGCGACGGCCTCTCGCCGCGGGAGTGGGAGGTGCTGGAATTGCTGGCCCGGGGATACGCTTACAAGGAAATCGCCGAGACGCTGGGGATCAGCATCCCGACGGTCAACACCCATATTCACCGCACTTACGACAAGCTGCACGTGCGGTCCCGGGCGCAGGCGGTGGCCAAATACACGCAATTCCCACTGCGCGGCCCGGCCTCAAACCCCTCCGGCCGCGCCTAATGGCCGGCATTTCCAACCCTGGCGGCGTTGTCGTAAGTTTTGATGACATGCCAGCCGCGTTGGATTGGCTATCCTAAGCGCATGAACCCTTGGGTCAGCGTTGAACCGGCTTTATCGCTCAAAGCGAGGGGCGAGGCCTGTCGCGGCCGGTGTGGCGCCCCATGGACAACCGCCCTAGTAAAACATTGATAGTATCAGTCCCCAAAAATCCTATGAAAAAACACGCTGTAATTCTATTGGGAATGCTCGGCTTGGGTATTTCAGCCGCTCAGGCGCAAACTGTGATTGCATCCTGGGAAAACTCCCTGGACGGATGGACTGTGACGGATCCGAATTGGACCAGTGTCGGATTCTCCACAACCGTCGGGGTCACCGCCGGAAGCTACAGTTGGGAGTTGAGCCCGACCAGCGAGACTTACGGCTTGGACGCGCTTACAGGGCCATCGTCCACCAACCTGACCGCGCTGCTGGCCAACGCGGCTTCGATCAGTTTAGACGTGGATGTGCCCACGGCGGGCAGCTTTGGCTGGTGGATGCAGTGCGATATGTGGGTTAACCAACCTGGCGGCTTGGGCTCTATGTCATTGGATGGCAACTGTTACTGCCAGTATCCTCCGGGTGGGGGCGGAACTGCAGTCTTGACATTCCCGGTTTCAGAGCAGGTTAGGATTGCGATGGCCTCCCATCCAACACTGCCCACCTATTTGACACTTCGATTCAACGGCGGCGGCGCAGGAACGTTGTATTTTGACAATCTCGGGGTCACACCGCAGGGATTGATTAATTCCTGGGAAAACTCCCCGGAGGGGTGGACCGTGACCGATTCAAATTGGACCAGTGTCGGATTCTCCACAAACGTCGGGGTCACTTCCGGAAACTACAGTTGGGAGTTGAGCACGACCAGTGAGACTTACGGCAAAGACGCGCTTACGGGACCGTCCTCGACCGCCCTGACCGCCTTGCTAGGCAGCGCCGCTTCGATCAGTTTAGACGTGGATGTGCCCACGGCGGGCAGCTTTGGCTGGTGGATGCAGTGCGATATGTGGGCCAACCAACCCGGCGGTTTGGGCTCTGTCTCTTTGGATGGCAACTGTTACTGCCAATATCCTCCGGGCGGCGGTGGAACAGCAGTTTTGACATTCCCGGTTTCGCAGGCCGTCAGGACCGCCCTGCTCAGCAACCCTTCACTGCCCACCTATTTGACTCTCAGATTCAACGGCGGCGGCGCGGGAACCTTGTATTTTGATGACCTTCAGGCCACCCTTTTGCCTCCCACCGCCGCCGCCCTTTGGGTGCGCGAGGCATGGGATGACGTCCCTGCCGAGGAGTTTCCCGCCACTCAGACCATCACCAATGGCCCTTCTTCCGCTGGTTTTGCCGCTGCCGCGCCATGGGTTGCCAATCCGGACGAAAGCACGGCCGATGCCAAGCTGATGGCGTTTCGGCCGGGTTTCTCTGAAAACCAACCCATTGGGTTGCCGTCGTCCCTGGACGGGACTTTGGGATGCCTGGTGCAGGAAAACAACAACTTCTCTTTTTTCCCGACCAGCTCGACTCAGGGCAGTTTTTGGAGCGACGACTTCATCACAAGGCAGCTTGCCGCCAACAACTTCATCAATTTCCAGGCCAAGGGCGAGTATTGGTTCTCGATGACCATTGGAAATTCGACATCGTCGGGGGATTCCATCTACGTTGTCGATCCCGCTTCCGGCGGCGGCGGCATCGGGTTTGCCGATGGCAACAATACCAACGCCGATTTTATCGCCGTCGGGGTGACCGGCAACAATATCTACTTCGGCCCAACGAATGCGAACGCCCCATTTGGAGAGATCAACGCCACCAAGTCTGTTTATATTTCCCAAGGCACCTTGGGCCAGGCCGGCAACACCAACTCGACGGTTTACAATCCCACCAATGACCCGAATTATTACGGGCTATATACCGGGGGTGATTATACGGATTCGCCTTTTTCGCAGACCAACTTCCTAGCCGGACCGTACTATATCAATGCTTTCGGCACCAACAGCCAGGGTCAAGTGCAGGGTGACGGCATCGTGGTGCTCGGACATCTCAAAACTCTTGGGGGCGGCGCCGCCACGCTGGACGCCAAATTCTATTATGCCGAGGCTTCGGCCACCGCCAACAACACATTGGACGTTTCCACCAACAACATCGTGTGGGATTGCAGCTATTCCTTTAATTTCGGCGGCACCATGACGGAAATGCTGGTGTTCGAGAATGGCCAGTTTCCTTTCTATATTTACGACTTTCGCGCCGGCACCAACTTTGCGGACGTCGTGGGCCTGGATTCGGGATACATTTCGGTTTCTCCGGAGGCCAACACGTTCACCGGCTTTCCGATTAATATGACCAATTGGGCGGCCGTCGCCTATCTTTACGGACCGTTAAGTTACCAATGGTATCAAAACGGGATGCTTATTACAAACGCCACGTCCCAGAACCTGAGCATTGCCACGGCCTCGACGAACGATCCCAGCATGCCGGCCGGCACGGACGCGGGCACCTTTACCACGGTCGTTACGGATACGTCGGGCACCTGGGGGTCCGTTACAACGGCGCCTGTTGTGATCACTGTTACACACGAACTGCCGGTCCAGATCACGAGCATGCAACTGATCGCCGACCAATCGACCATTCAATTGACGTTTGACGAGCCGGGGTTGAGCGGCGCGGACGTGGCGGCAAATTACACGATGAGCGGCGACGTTGTTGTCACCAACGCCATAGCTATCGATAATGGGCAATCGACGCTCGTGCAATTGCAGACCACGCCTCAACCGGTCGGGAGCCGGCTGACCTTGACCATCAACAATATCACCAACCAGGTGGGTGACGTCATTGCGGCCACGACGGAAACGTTCTGGACGGACATTCCCAAGACGGGCACGGTCGCCCAGGACTTCTGGGTTTTTCCAACCAGTGACGGCAACTACGGGTATTTCAACACGTTCCTGCCTGCCAATCCGCAGCCTGAGATTCTCGCCAGCATGCAAGGGACGAGTTGGGATGGGCCGATGAGCGGTGTTAACGTCGGCGACGGCACTTACTTTGCGGATAGGATGTACGGCTGGTTCATCCCGCCGGTGACCACCAACTATGTCTTCTTCGTGTCTTGCGATGATGGAGGCAGATTATCATTGAGCACCAACTCCGACCCCGCCAACCTCTGTGTTATCGCTTGTGAGAGCGACTGGTCTCAAACGAACTCATGGACCAACTACTCGGTTCAGTATAACACCGGCCCCCATCGCGGCGATGGCACTGCCACCGGCGTCGCCCCCACCAACAGCGGAACCGAGTACGGGTGGGACAATTCCGCCGCGGAAGGATATACCAACGCCCAAGGCGTGTTCGTCGTCAACCCGGCCACCGCGGACGATCAAAACCGGTCCGATCAGTTCATCGTGGCGTATTACGACAGTTCGGGCCTGACCGGCGGGCCTGCCGGCGCTACCAACAGTTGGTCAGCCGCGCTGACGCAGGTCACGGACATTGTCCCGACAAACCCCCCGCCAAAACTCTGGCCCTACACGGATACCAACGGCCAGGCGCTAATCACGCTGCAGGCCGGCCAGAAGTATTACATACAGCTCGAACACTGTCAGGAGACGGGCGGCTACAATGAATGCGTCACCTACAAGTATGCCGGGGCGCCCGACCCCTTCTCGCCCTCCCCGTCCATTATGACCGGGAGCGTCATTGAGGCGCTGGTTCCGTTCACGCCGAGCATCTCCATTGCCGAGACAAGCGGCGGTCCGGTGATCACCTACGAGGGAGTGTTGCTTTCCGGCACGTCGGTTCTGAACATCACCAATCCCGTTCCGGGCGCGATTTCGTCCGGCGGCCCGGCCCAGTACAGGCCTCCGGCTGGCCAGCAGGCGGTGTTTTACAAGGCCAGCGAGCAATAGGATGGAACGCAGTTGAGTCAGTCAATGGCGTCCGGGGAATCCTCCCCGGACGCTGCTTGACAAAGGGGATTGTGTCCATGATTTTGCGAGTGAACCATAAGAAAAGAAAACGATATGAGAACGAAGTGTGAGAGGAAGTCCCTTGGTCGTGTGACCGCTGACGCCGTGTGCGCGGGTTTCACACTGATCGAATTGCTGGTGGTCATTGCCATCATTGCCATTCTGGCGGCGTTGCTGATTCCCGCGCTGGCCAACGCCAAGGCGCAAGGCCAGAGAACCCAGTGCCAGAGCAATCTCAAGCAACTCACCGTCGCGTGGTACAATTATTGCACGGACAGCGCCGACTGCCTCCCGCAGAACACGGCCAGCGACAGCCCCAATTTCGCGGGCAGTCCGACGCAGCCGGACGCCCAGGATGGCGGCATCTCTTCCAGTTGGGTTCTTGGAGACGTTAGTGTGCCAGAAGAAGCAACCAATACTGCCTGGCTCACACACGGGGCGATTTATCCTTATGTCAACAGTGTCGGTCCGTACAAATGTCCGGCGGACCATAAGGTCGGGGCGTTAAACGTGCCCACCATCCGCAGCATGTCGATGAACTCCTGGCTCAATGGCAACCCTCCGTGGAGCGCGGATTGTGTGAACTTCAAAAAGCTCTCCAAGGTGATCAATCCACCGCCATCCAAAACCCTGGTGTTCATAGACGAGAACCCCGCCTCCATCAATGATGGCTTCTGGGCGCAGGACCCGGACAACCAGAATGATTGGATCGATTCACCCGCGCATTACCATGTCAACGCCGGCAGCATGTCCTTCGTGGACTGCCATGCGGAAGTCAGAAAATGGACAGATAAGAAAGTTCTCAACGGGACCTTCAGCGGGGCTGGTGGCTTTTCGCGGGACCCGACTTCCCCCGACTTGCCTTGGGTGCAGCAGCACGTCACGGTCCTGCTGGCCAAAGATACAATCTTTTGACAGGGAGAGTTTTCCGTCTCCTCAAACCCGGTGTTTGTTCGTGACAGGCCTCGCCGGGATGCGATTTGATCGGGCAATAATCCGTTGTCGAGTGTCGGCTCATCTCTGGGCGGCTGGCTTGTGCGCGTTGCCCGGGAGCGTCACCGCCCCGCGGGGAACATCGGGTGCCTGTCTCACCCACACGGTCGGCAAAGCCGGCATCGAAGTTCATTAGCACGATGTGTTTGGACTGATCGCCCCGCGCATCCACGAACGTGGTGGCTGCCGGCGGGGCCATGCAGGCAGCGCACAAGCACTTCCTTGACCCGAATGAGCTTGATCACCGGCTGTGTGCCGGCGTTGGAGCGTGATCCCCGGGGAAGCAATAGGACGGAAGAAGGCAGAGTCTGTCAGCGGCGTCCGGGGGAATTATCCCCCGACGCTTCTTGACAAAAGTGGTTCTGTCCGTGATGATGAAGTGACCCCTGAGAAAGGGAGTTTATATGAAAACGAAGTGTGAGAGGAAGTCCCTTGGTGATGTGACCGCTGACGCCGCGCGCGCGGGTTTCACGCTGATCGAGTTGCTGGTGGTCATTGCCATTATTGCCATTCTGGCGGCGTTGCTGCTGCCCGCGCTGGCCAACGCCAAAGCCCAAGGCCAGAGAACCCAGTGCCAGAGCAATCTAAGGCAACTCACCGTGGCGTGGTACAATTATTGCACCGACAGCGCCGACAGCCTCCCGCAGAACACGGCCAGCGACAGCCCCAATTTCGCGGGCAGTCCGACGCAGCCGGACGCCCAGGATGGCGGCATCTCTTCCAGTTGGGTTCTTGGAGACGTTAGTGTGCCAGACGAAGCGACCAATACCGCCTGGCTTATCCATGGTGCGATCTATCCTTATGTCAACAGTGTCGGTCCGTACAAATGTCCGGCGGACCACAAGGTCGGGGCGTTAAACGTGCCCACCGTCCGCAGCATGTCGATGAACTCCTGGCTCAATGGCAACCCTCCGTGGAGCGCGGATTGCGTGAACTTCAAAAAGCTCTCCAAGGTGATCAATCCATCACCGTCCAAAACGCTGGTGTTCATAGACGAGAACCCCGCCTCGATTAATGATGGCTATTGGGCTCAGGACCCTGACAACCCAAATGAATGGATCGATTTGCCCGCGCATTACCATGTCAGCGCCGGCAGCATGTCCTTCGTGGACTGCCATGCGGAGGTCAGAAAATGGACCGACAAAACCGTTCTGAACGGGGTATTCGGCGGCTCTGGCGGCTCTCCGAGGGACCCGAAGTCCCCCGATCTGCCTTGGTTGCAGCAGCGCGTCACGGTCCTGCTGGCCAAAGATACAATCTTTTAGATAGGGCGAAACTGCCGCTGGCCCAAAAGTCGGGTCATTTCTTTTTTGGGCGCCTCTTCTGTGGAGTGCGGTGGCAAAGCCTGCTCTTTACACGGATCTTCATCGACTTTACTGGTTGTTTTCACACAGTTTCCAACCCCAAGTTAAATCCGATAGTCTCCGCAGACCTATACCCATGCTTTCGACGCCCGGTCGGCC
>JBEKSF010000100.1:0-22315 GCA_049517295.1 Verrucomicrobiota bacterium | reverse complement strand
GTTTTGGAAGCGGGCCGGGTTGGAGAGCGATCAATCTAAACGATGGCGTCCCAGTCAGGGCCTGCTGGCGTATTTGGAGTCAATTTAGAACCAGCGTTTTTATCTGGAGCAGCGCACCCGTCACTTGCCTGCGCCTCGTTAGAAAAAGCGCAACTCGCTCTGGATAAAAACTCAGTTGGGATAATGCGTCTTATCAAGTGCGCTTGATAAGACGCATAAGAGGCGAGGGTTTCATGAAGCGTTGGCGGAGAGCAAACTGGCGGCCTGGTTTGTGCGGCAGATTGGTCACCTTTACGCAGTGGAAAAAGAGTTGCGCCAGAAAAAAGCGGGGCCGCAGCTACGGACCGCAATGCGTGCGTGGCAAAGCCGTCCCGTGTTGCAGCGGCTACGCCGGGCAATGGAGTTGGTCCGGCGACGGACTTTGCCGCAAGGATTGCTCGGTCAAGCCATTGATTACGCCTTGAAACGGTGGGAAGCTCTAAACCGGTTCGTGGATGACGGCGTTCTGGAAATTGATACCAACCAGCTCGAGAATTCGATTCGGCCGAGCGCAATCGGAAAAAAGAATTTTTTGTTCATTGGCCATCCCGAAGCTGGTGAACGGAGCGCGGTGATTTACACCTTGCTGGGCAGTTGCCGCCGGCATGGGATCAACCCGTTTGATTACCTGAAAGATTTGTTCACCCGCCTGCCAGCCGCCAAGATCACCCAGATCAAGGAGTTCACCCCAGCGGCTTGGGCCAAGGCCAGGGATCCAGCGGTCACTCTGGCAGCTTGACTCCACATTCACTGGCCGCTTGGCAAATCCTGACCGTGAGGCGGATATGCCAGCGAACTGGATCGTCGTCGCAACCGGCAAATGCCGTATTTCGTGAACAACGCACTATGAATGAGTGGCACTTCAAATTGCTTTATGATTTGGAATGCCCGTTCTGGCTGCGGGAACTGGCACGCCTCGCATTACTTATTGCGGAGCGGTCGCGCCGGGCGGTGTGGGAATCAGCTCGGTAACTCTTCCCTGCTGCTCGATGCGCATGGCGCGATGTGGTTTGCTTTTCTCGATCCACAAGGTGGATTGCCCTTCAAAGTCGCTGGCTTCGACTTTGCAGCACATGGCTCCGTGAATCATCTCTTCCTTTATGACGCGGTACGTCAGCGGAACCAGAGCGTTTGACTGCGGGTTAAGAGAATCAAACTTGAACTCTGCGCCCGGTTTCAACGGCAGAGTGCGCGGGAGCAGCGGGATCTGGGAGAAATCGACAACAAACTTTGAGAGCGGCAGGGTGTCCTCCACCGTCCGGTTGTAGGGGATCATCAGCGTGGCGATATGGATCTGGCCGGGTTTGTAAGTACAATCGGTCGTCATAATGATCTGGCCATCCACGACGATCCTGCCTTTTGATTCGCGGGGATAGAGATCGGGGGCCATCGTACCCGAGACGGACTTGGTGAAACCTGGCGTGATTATGTTTATGTAAAGTTCAATCCCATCGGCAGTCTTCCAAACCGATACTTGATAGAGTCCATCTCCTTGTTTTCCGGTGCTCCGATAGGTCAGGACTTCGGGTGTTGCCGTGATCCAAGAGGTGTCAAAGGATTGCGGTTCGGCGGCACAGCACGTTGCCGCGGCGAGAATGAGGAAAAAGAATCGTGTGATCATATGGTATTTCCATTTAGAGGCTCTTTGAACGGCTGCGGTCCACCGCGTAGATGATCCAAAACACCACTCCGATCACCGCATAAATAAGGGCGGTGCCGGGCGCATCACGCAACATCCACCAGGACCGTCTGTCATCCACGAAAGAAGACATTGGCACCAGCGAGAAGAAGATGGCGAGGGCCATCACTGACGAGCGGAGTCGCAGGCGGCGCCGGGCCTCACGGAAAGCACGCACCTCATCGAGGTTTTTCGCGAGGGGCACGGCGTCGGGAACGGCAGTGTTGATGATCCGCTGGAGTTCCACGGCCTCTTCCGGATGTTGTTGCAAATACTCCTCGACCAGCGTGCGTGTATCGGCGCTGCATTCGTTGGCAACATAGAGTGGGATCAGATCGTTGATGATGTCTTTTGTCACATTCATAGTTTTTCTCCTGAATTGGGGTGCAGAAGGGCGGTGAGTTTTGCACGGGCACGGAATACCCTCACTTTCACGGCCGCGATCGAGAGTCCGGTCGCAGTCGAAATATCTTGGTAGGAAAGCTCCTGCTCCGCGCGGAGCAGCAACAGCATCCGGTCGGTTTCGGGCAGAGCGTGGACTGCAGCCAGCGTCTGCCGGAATTCGTCATGATTGACTGCGGCTTGGTCGGGTTGGACCGCATGGTCCGGCATCGTTTCATCAAGGACTTCAAGACGCGACTGGCGGCGCCATTGCTTGCGGTAGAGGTTTCGCGCGATGGTGAATAGATACGCCTTGACTGACGCCATGCGAGGTTCCTCCGGTGCGGTCCAGGCCCGAACAAATGTCTCCGACGTGATATCCTGGGCGTCGTGCGGATTTCCCGTCAGCCAGTACGCGAAGCGATACACATCGTCGGCGTAACGGCTATGCAACTCATGGAACGTTGTCGGACGTGATTCCATGCTGACACTATCCCGAAACGGCAGAAAAGTTACAAAGTATTTGAAGGTAATGGAGTCGGGAGAATACGCCCAGTCCATAGGCGTAGGGGCCGGAAGAATCAGTCCTTGTATTTTGCTGTTTTTGCGGTTCATTGGTAAGCGGTAACGGATGGGACCTCTATTAGTTGAGCGATTTGAGCACAGATAGCGTGCTGTCGTTGTCCTTGTCCTTGGCATCAAAATCAAGTTGAAGCCATCTTTTCCAATCATCGTGCAAGGCCGAAAGGGTCAAGGGTCCTTGGCTTCACGTGATGGACTATATGTGTGGGGATTGGATTCAACTCCTTCAGAGTTGAGGGTGTTTACGTTCTGGCACCCAGGGTAACTCGTTCCCCGCAACCCAGGGCTGAGTGCCTGCATCCTTTCAGGATTGCCCCGGGCCGCCACACCGCAGTGGGAAGCACTGGGGTGAGTGCCCGCAATCCTTTGAGACCCGGTCTGCGACGCAATCGTGAATTGCTCCCCGCCACCCGGTCCGGGCGAGGAGCTTCCGACGAAGGGCGGGCATGAAGCCCATGTTGGGCGACCTGTCTATTGACGGGACCGGGGCCTGGCCTTTTGCCGGCTACCCGCTGGTTACGGCAGGACGTGTGTTGAGGATACAACGAGACAAACCGGTTTGGACGCCACGGTTTGAGGACTGTAGCTGGTCTCAAAGGTCTGGGCGGAGTCCACCGGACACGCCGGCAGAGTGCCGGAGGCGGTGCGGCCCAAATAAGGCTGAAGGTCGCTGCCGGCCGGCGAATCGGCGTCCTGTTTGCGTTGCTCGAACGCCCATACCTGCTTGGCGTTGTCAATGCAGCGCAGGTTACTGATGCAGGTGTTCATTTGAGCGACCTGACGCGAATGGACGAAGTTCGGAATGGCCATGGCCGCCAGGAGTCCGATGATGGCCACCACGATCATGATTTCGACCAGGGTGAACCCGGTTTTGGTTGTGAGTGTAAGTTTCATAACTGCGTTCCTTTCCGAGGCGGCGTGAACGAGGCAAAAGGCGGGTTTATATAATTACGATGTCGTTCACGGATTGCCCTTTGCCAACCGCGCTACTAATGGTTCAACCCGGCTGTGGCGGGTTGGTTGCATGGGATGGTTCAAAAAAGGAGCAATACCACCGTTCTTCCCTGGCTTGCTGAGGATAGCTCGATTTGCATAGTGTCAGCGTGGCACGGACCAGGCGCCGACGAGGCGTTCTGGGAGACCCCGCTGCGGGTCGAGCAAAGCCCAAACCGCTCCCACGGCGAAAAGTGCCAGCATAACCGCCTCGGCTTTGAATGGGTTGATAACACGCGACAGCGCAAGCCCCACTAAAATCGGCGACCAAGTGAGGAGGATTCTCGCCAATAGGCGGCAGCGTGAAGCAGGGGCGCCATCTCGCGTCACGAAAGCGATGCGGAGGGCGCGCATGAGCAGGCCACCGCGAAAGACCAGCGCGGCGATCAGGCTGGGGACCGCGACCAGAATGCCAAAACCATAGGGGAGAATGAGCAATACGACCGCAAAGAACATGCGCTTTATTTTCGTGAATTGAAGTGGAGGATGGGCATCCAGGATCGGCTTTAGCCGGGCGGCAGCCTCAGCGATGTCCTGGGCGGAAGGGGCGGGACGGCTTGCCACAATCCGGTTCATTGTTTGATAAGTGCTTTTCAACGCATTGCTTTCATTCTCACTGTCGAAATCGAAAGCCTGACGGATGGCCTCGTTGGTTATGATCTGCCTGGAATGGGCAGCGATATAGATTTCCAGGGCCTCGCGTTCCTTTTGAGTAGCGTCTGTTTGGTCCGCCTTTTCCAATGTGTCGAGTCGTTTTACACAGTCCAGGAGCGATAGGATATCTGGCGGGATATTATGAATGACGGGGCCGTACTCTTGCATGAAATAGGAGTAGATCATCATTCCCATGCACATCAGGAGGATTGTCGGGAGGCAACAACCGAACATCATGGCAAGGCGGCGCGCGCGGGAAATGGCCGCGACTTGATCCAAAAGCGGAGTGAGTTGGGCCATCATTCGGTCCAGATCCGGGAATCGCGGCAATTGGCTTAAGAAAGTTCGTGCGGGCAAGGGCAGCACGCCCGAAACCGGTCCGTCGGGAATCCCGGCAGCGGACAGCGGCTTGCCAGCCAGAGCGGACGCGGCAACCTGTTTCAGAAATAATTGCGCGTCCGCACTGCCAAAGGATGCGGAATGCGCGTTATTCTCAGGCGAAGGCACGTCGGTCACGCCCCCTGCGCCCGGGGCCGGGAATTCCAGCAGTTTGGCCCGTCCGTCGCTGGTCAACCACACGCGATTTAGCTCCACAGATGGTGGCAGAGAAGCATCATGCATGGATGCGCGCAGTTCTTGCGCCAAGTCATGCAGCCAATAGCGAATGCTGCCCCAGGGTTTGGGGGTATGCAGGCTCTGCAGGAGGCCTTCGCCAGTTGGGGCTTCATAAGCATCCCAAGATTCATTGGTGGTGTGTTGGCCATTGAGCCAGCGCAATCGGGTGGGGCGGCGCAGAGCCTGGCGATAAAGACTGGGCGGCGCCCCCGCCGGTTCTTTGTAAATCCAGACCTTGCGTAATAAGCGCGTGTCGAAGCCCAACAAGAGTTCGTATCTCGGTGTGGCATCCAAACGGCTCAAGACATGATAGGGGCCAATTTGCGCGGAACCCTCGATTTGCGGTGGTATCGCCTCGATCTTTTCGTTCGCGGGACGGGCCTCGCGGGCGCTTTTGAGGATCACTCGCGTCCTGCTGGCGAGGTCGTGCAAGCCTGCCCATCCATTTGTTTTTCGGGCCGTGGCGAACAATCCAAGAGCGCAAAGCAGCATTCCAAGCAGCTCGCATTGTTGATAAGGTCCATAGAAGAAGTCGGATGATGGCAATTCAAACGCCGCCGCAAAAAGCGCGGCCCGCAGGAACGCCCGCGCCAACCGCGGCACACTGCGTGACCGGTCCTGGACGCGCAGATTGCATAGGGCCTTGCCCAGCGACGCCCCCCACAAACCCTCCGGAATTCCAAAATACAGCAGAGTGAAAACGAAGGAGAACATCGCCTCAAACCAGGTGTCGGGAGAATCGGCGGAGGAGAGCAGCGACTTTGGCAAAAGAAAGAGCGAGAGTAGAATTTGAGCGGCATTATCAACACAAAAATCGAACGCTCCGGCGCAGAAGCGGGAAATAAGCGGAGCCGGAGTGTCCGTTGTCGAGCTAAAGGGCGCCAATGCGCCGCGCAGTTCCTGGTAAGTGGCAAAGCGCTGCGCGGGCAATTTGGCCAGGCAGCGAAGAACCACGTTGGAAAGTTCCTTTGGCAATTCGGGGCGCAGCCTGGCGGGCGAATCCGGAGGGCGTTCCAGCGCTTGAGCCAGGAGCTGCACCACGTTGTCGCCGGTAAAGGGCGTTTTGCCCGTCAACAAATAGTAAAGGGTGACGCCGACGGAGTAGATGTCCGAACGCACGTCCAACTCATCGCCGCGCAGTTGTTCGGGAGAAGAGTAAGCAGGGGTGCCTAGAAAGGCCCCCGTGGCGGTCAAATTGGATTCGGGCCGTGCCAGAGTCGAAATGGAAAGCCCGAAATCACCAACTTTGACGGTTCCATCCTCTTCGACGAAGCAGTTGGACGGCTTGACGTCGCGATGCAGGACGCCAAGGCGCGCGGCCGCCTCGAGTCCGGCGATGACTTGGAGGATTGCGTCCACCGCATCCGGGATGGCCAGAGGCCCGCTCTGTTTGACGCGGTCCTGCAACGTGCCACCGGCGGCCAGTTCCATCGTGATGGCCGGCTGTCCTTCGATTTCTTCGGTGCCGAATATGTAAACGCTGTTTGGGTGATTGACCGAAGCAGCCAGGCGCCCCTCGCGGAGGAAGCGTTGGCGGGTTGCGGCCGAATCCAGCGAGTGGCTCAAGACCTTGAGGGCGACCCGGCGTCCAGTGGCGATCTCCTCAGCCTCGTAAACCGCCCCCATTCCTCCGTGACCGAGAAGGCGGATGATTTTGTAGCCGCCGAACTGGCATTGTGCTTTCGGTCCGGTGATCACCGCCTCCCCCAGCGTCTCGGCGGATTGGGCATTAGCACCCGGTTTTGCCGCCGGGTCTGATTTGAGCAAGCAGACCGGGCAAAGGCCGGAGGGCGCATCCGGGGGCAGCGGGATGCCGCAACCGGGACAAAATCGAATCGTGTTCATGGGCTTTCCAGTTTCTGAACCGCATTGGTCCACTCACTCCTTACGGAAGCAGAGCGAAAGGTTACAGCGTCACCTGCTCAAAATTGCCATCAAGTACCGCCGTTCTTCCTCGGCTTCCTCCGGGGACGCGACGGTGTTGGCGATTTCCTCCTGTAACAACTCCCGGTAGCGCTGGCGCAATCGATGGACCGCCACTTTCACTGCGCCTTCGCTTGTGCCCAAATGCGCCGCCAGCTCCGCGTAAGGTGTTCCGCGTCCGCCGGCCAATAAGAACTCTTTCAATTGCTCGAAGGCCGCCAGTTGTCCAGCCGCTGCCTGTTCCTGACGAAGCCGGCACAAGACTTGTTCGAGCAACGTCAGCGCCCAGCGACGCTCGAAAAGTTTATCGGCGCTCATAAGTTCCGCGGGTTCCAGCGCGTAACGTTCTTCGGCGGTCAGCCCTTCAAGCGCGATGGGGTTCCGGCCGCCTCCGCGCTTGCGGGCACGCGACTTGTCGCGCTCTTTGGCGAGAAACCTTTTCAGCGCGAGCAGGAGGAAGGAGCGGAAACGTCCCTTGGCCTCTTCCGCCGCGGCCAGATAATTCTTCTCCAGGCAGAGGGCGAAAAAACTTTGCACGGAATCCTCCGCATCATGCGGGCTTTGGCCCGTTCGGCGCACGAACGCGTAGAGTGGATACCAGTAGGCGCGGCAAAGCACCTCCAGCGCCGCCCGCGCGCGGGCAGAGTCGCCGCCACTGGCTGCCAGCACGACGCTCCAACGCGTGGCGGTGAAGCGCTCGTTACGGTGGCTTGTGGATGAAGCATGTTCTGTCGCCGGCATCGGACTCTGATTTTAATGTGTTTTGATCATATAAGCGCCGCTAAAATGTTCAATTTTTTTCGCTTTAAGATCGAAGCATTTTGCCTGCTCGAGGCTGGGATTGCAAAAAAGCTGAAAGTGTGAAAGACTGAAAGCATGACAAAGGTTATCAACATCAATGGGCGTGGCACGCTGACCTTGCCCAAGGAAATGCGCCGGCGGCTCGGTGTGAGCGCCAATGGGCAGGTCATCGCCGAGGAGACTGACGAGGGCGTTCTGTTGCGCGCCGGGGCCACATTTCCCGTTGAGATGTATTCGGAGAAGCGCCTGGCGGAATTTCGCCGAAATAACGAGGAATCGCTCGCCGGCTATCGCTTTAAAAAGAAATGAGGATTTTCCTCGACGCCAACATTCTCTTTTCGGCGTCGCTGCCGCGCAGCCGGATGCGGGAGTTTTTGGAGGTGCTTTTCGATCAGGCCGAATGCGTGACCAATGACTACGCATTGGAGGAAGCCCGGCGCAACCTGGCGGCGAAGTTCCCCAAGGGCATCAAAGCACTCGAGCGGCTGGCCCGACGGTGCGAGGTAAGTTTTCAATTGACGACGGTCTTGGAAGTCGAACTGCCTTTGAAGGACATGCCGATTCTTGGCGGAGCCATCGCGGGTGGGGCGACTCACCTGCTGACGGGCGACGAACGCGATTTTGGGAGATTATGGGGGAAAACAATCCAGGGGGTCAAAGTCGTTTCGCCGCGAATGCTTGCAGAAGAACTGAAGTTGTCATAGGCGATCGTGCGCGGCCAAATCCAGGCGGTCAATTTCACTCAAATGGCTGGCAGTTGGCGGCGTCGGGGCGGTCGTCGCGGGTGATGGCACGCATGGATTGTTCGAGTTTGAGCCGCAATTGTTCCAGCTCGGCGTCGGTGGCCTCGCGAGGGACGCAGATGGGGTCGGCGTACCGCATTTCGCAAAGGGCGAAGGGCAATGGAATCTGAAAGTGGTCCCAACTGCGCAGGCGAATCTTCCATGGTGTGAAGCCCGAAAGAGGGATGATGGGGCGACCGGTCAGTTTGGCCAGTTGTATGATGCCGTCCTGAATCCGATAAACGGGGCCGCGAGGGCCGTCGGGGGTGATGACGACGCTGAAGTTGCGCTCGACCCAGGTGGTGGCCTCCAACAGGGCCTGGGGTCCGCGCCTGCTGGTGGAGCCGCGGATGGGCTGGATGCCAAAACTTTCAACGACGCTGGCCAGCAGGCCGCCGTCGCGGCTGGCGCTGATGACGGCGGCCAATCCGGCGGCCGGCCAGCGGGTTCTGGAGCGCATGTAATGGGCCAGTGCCAGTGGCAGTTGATTGTGCCAGACGCAGTAAATCACGTTGCGGCGCTCGTCGGGGTTATCTGTGGCGGCGATCCAGCGGCAGCGCCACGATGACAAGCAAAGGCGGAGGAGAGAGACGGCAAGGAAGGCGACCAGGCGCCGATGCCAGGGGAGGGGCTGCGGCACGACGACGCCGGAGGCGCGCCTGAGTGCGGCGGCCATCATGCTCCTTTCCTCAAACTGGCGCGCACCAGTTCTTCGACGCCGGCGGAGGGTCCCAGAAGGGCCTGGGTGGCGCGAATGGCTTCGTGGGCTTCGGCGGGTTTGTACCCCAAAGCCATGAGGGCGAGGACGGCGTCGTTGGTTTTTTGTTCGTCGGCGGAAAGGGCGCGCTGGGCGCTTTGAGCTTCGAGAGCGCCGCCCGGGCCGATTTTGTCCTTGAGCTCGATGATGATGCGCTCGGCGGTTTTTTTGCCGACGCCCGAGATTTGGGAGAGCATTTTGATGTCGCTGTTGGCCACGGCGCCGCGGAAGGCGATGACGTTGATGCCGCTGAGGATGTTGAGGGCGATTTTGGGGCCAATCCCGCTGACGGAGTTGATGAGCAGGCGGAAGAGGTCGCGTTCGGCCGGGGACATAAAGCCGTACAGAACATGGGCGTCTTCGCGCACGACCAGGTGTGTGAGCAGGCGGACGGTCTGGCCGGGAGCGGGCAGCTTGTCAAAGGAGGACAGGGGGATGAGGACTTCGTAGCCGACGCCGTTGACGTCCACTGTGGCGCGTGTGGGGAGGGCGTCGATCAACTTGCCGTGCAGGAAGGTAATCATCAACCGGGCGGCCAGGCGAGTGCGCGACCGCCCAGGATGTGACAGTGCAAATGGGGAACGGACTCGCCCGCGTCCGGCCCGTTGTTGATGACCAGCCTGTAGCCGGTTTTGGCCAGACCGAGCTGCGCCGCGATGGCGGCGGCTTTGAGGAGCATGTGGCCGAGGAGTTTATGGTCGTCGGGCTGGGCATCCGCCAGGCGGGGGATGTTTTTTTTGGGGACGATCAGGACATGGACGGGGGCCTTGGGGTTGTTGTCGCGGAAGGCCAGGACGAGGTCGTCCTCAAAGACGATGGCGGCGGGGATTTCGCGGTCGATGATTTTTTGGAAGATGTTTTTGCTCATAGCACGAGGAGGGCACAGAATTGACTGGCGCACTCAGTTTCCCAGCAACCGCGCAAATACTCGACGATTTGGTCGTCGAGGTTTTGGCAGCGGCGGTTCCAGCGGGCGGTTCCGGCGAGTTGCTTGACGCAATCGCGCAGGCCATGAAAGCGAAGGATGTTGGGAGATTGATCCAACTGGCGTTTGAGTTCCTGGCGCAGTTGGGGGAAGAAAAGAAGCTCGAAGCCCTCTGCGGCGGCGTTGCTGGCCAATTGGTGGAGGTTGGAATTGAGCACGCGCGGCCCGGCCTCCGGCGCGTTACCGGGCTGGCTATCGGCATAGACGCTAAGGCCGAAGTTGCGGAGGACTTTTTCCAGCGCGACGGCGAACTCGCCGACGGAGACGAACTGGCGGTGCAACTCGTGTTTGAAATAGTGCAGGACGGCGGCGGAGGCGTGGCGGACGACTTCGGGGTCCACCAGACCGGCGCCCTCGCCCATCAATTCCAAAGTGACCCACTCCGCGGAGCAGGGGACCTGATCGCCATCGTTGGTTTGGAAGATCAGGCAATCAGACTTGAGTTGAATCATGATTGGCCTCCAGCCTTTTGACTTCGCGCACGAACTCCGTGGCTTCTTCGAAGCGACGGTAAACGCTGGCAAAGCGAACATAGGCCACTTTATCGATCTCCCGCAAACCCTCCATGACCCGTTCGCCGATAGCCATGCCGGGAACTTCGCGCTCATATTTATCGCTGACTTCGTCCACGATCTTAGCGACGAGGTCTTCGATGACCTTGGGGCTGATCGGGCGTTTTTGACAGGCTTTCTTGAGCCCAGAAAGGAGCTTTTCTTTGGAGAATTCCTCGCGTCGTCCATCGCGTTTCACGACCATAAGTCCCTCATGTTCAACCTCTTCGTAAGTTGTGAAGCGGTGTTCGCACTGCAAACACTGACGGCGGCGACGAATGGTCGAGCCCTCGCGGGAGGAGCGCGAATCAATGACCTTATCGTCCTGATTGCCGCACTTTGGACAGCGCATAATGCTCAAGTCAACCGCTACATAATGTAGCCTGCCATTTTGGTAGCAACAAAGGGTTGTGGTGTCAAGCCGGTTTTTTTAACGATTCTTCGGGTTTTCTGGCGGACCGGGGGTTGAGTGAGTCTTGGCCGATAAGTTCTCAAAAGGGGTGACTAGGGGGGACAAGCAGGGACGATGCTGGACATCAAGCACTTACGCACGGTTTTGGGCCAGTTGCACCCCTACCCACGCCCGTGAGTGAAATTATGCGACAAAACGGCGCACTTCGCCAGCTTTCCCTCTAGGAACTGGGGGGCGAGTGAAATTATCGACGCTCAAAGAGGGGGTGCAACGTGCAACCCGGTTTTTAACGATAAAGTTGAATGTGTCAAGAAGGCCGACATGCGGTTTTTTGCGTCGATTCGCTTGGCGCAATCCTCCACTTCAAGCGCGCTGCAACCGCCGTGCAACCCCCGCGCACTCGCCATGCACCGCCTCTGCCAGCGCCGCCCGATCCGGCTCAATCCGCCTCACGTCCTGGCCCGCGCCCGCCCGCGCCGCCGCCACAATATCAGGCCAGAGCAAACCCTCGCGCGCGAGGGTTTTGTCCGGGCCGCCCTGCCTCGAGACAAAAAGCCCGTGGAGTCGATCCACGGGCCTTTTGTCGGTCTTCCGGCTTCAATTTTCTACCGGCGCGCGGCTCTGTCCTTGATCTTTGCCCCATTCCAAGGCCGCTCCTGGATATGCCTTACTACGGCGCAAAAATTCAACTAAGGCTCCATCCCGGAACTTCAACCAGGCTTTGACAAGGCCCAAGCCCTTTCCTTTGAGCCGCCTTGCTTCCAGCCAATCCCAATCTTGCCATAGTTCATCTTTGCGTCTTTTAATCTCTAACCCCTCCAAAATTTGATGAACCGCAGAGACAAATTTGTCACAGCTTGGTGCCGAAAGGAGGGACTTGATTCGCTCCACTTTCTTGTAGTTTTCTTCCGCCGTATAAAGATAGCGCCGACGCGAAAGGCCGGTCGCTTTGGCCGCCCTCTCCACATTGCTTTCCGCCATTAGATTGTAACACCAAAGCTCCCGGTGCCAATGATTATGACACAAAACCACATGCTCTTTTGGCCAATGCAACTTGTTTGCAATTTCGGTTACGAGCAAGTCAGTGAGAGGCATCACGCACTCTAAATTCCTGTCTCCTGTGGATTCACCGTTGGCCGGCGGCGCCGACGCCCTGGCCGCCGGCGTGGGTTGTGCTTGACTATCGACTCTTGCCGCGCGATGTTTGACGCGGACTCTTTGTTTGGATGCTTTCATGTTGTCCTTTCAAACGGGTCTTCTGCCGTGGCGGCGTTGTCGCACTGCCACGGCGTTTTTGTTTTGCTTCCTCTGCTTCGACCCAGGAGAGCATTCGGAGCGTTTTTTCGCCATCAGGAGCGCGGGTCAATGAAAGCCATGCGCTAACACAGGACCGTGGAGTGTGAAGAAACCTGGCGAGTTGGACCTTTTTCCCTCGCATGGCAGTGGCCCGCTTTACGCGGGCAAGAAGGCCCCTCAAATTGACTCCGGCTCTAATGGTCATGCTCCATTGTTAGCGAAAGCGCAACCAACTGTCAATTCCCATCTGCCATGTTTTTTTGGGCTGCGGGAAATTCAATTGAGCCGCAACGGCTTTGGCAAAGGAACCACCCAAGGGGACCAAAGATATTGAGCCCGATACTTCGAGTGTTTGGAATGAGCTTCGGCCTGTTCTCTCAGAATCGCTTCAGGCAAAAGCCCTTGGTTGGACAATTCGCGCACAGGGAACGACAGAAGGCCATCTAGAATGTTGGCCCGGTCAATTGTTTCCTCCATCGGAGCAATTTTGGCCGCGAATTCCGTGAACACCAATTTCCACTCCGGCTGAGGAAAGGAAACCTCTTTTACCCGCGATTGTGGAATCGAACACCTCAGCAGGATCGACGCCAGAACGCACGCGCACGCCAGGTTGCTGGCGATCATGGATTTTACAGAATCGCTCGACACTATGAGCCGCGTCATCAATGCCGCAAAATCTGGATCAATCAAGATTCTCTGTCTGAATTCGCCGACGTTGCTCCAAAGAACCCGATCCAGAAGCCAGGCCGGGGCCGCTCCTAACGCGGCGCACAGCATCAGGAGGGTGCTAATACGGCATTCAGTTTGCCCCGTTTCGACACGATGAATCTCTGAATGGTTGACACCGCTTATCGCCGCCAGCTTGCCAATGGAATATCCGCGATCCATGCGGAGCCACCGGAGCCAGCCGCCAAGAATCTCGGTATTCCACTTAAAATCTGCGTTACAGCTTGTATCCGTTCGTTCCATTTATCCAAATCTTGCTTGGCGAGGAGTCTGCCCCCCCCAAAAAAAACTTGAAGATTTCAGTTGCATTTCTCTCAAACATATCCCAAATTAGGGACATGCGTGAAACAGGTTACGCGGGGACCGGGGGAAAAGTCAAGCGGAAATCGCTTACCGTGACAGAAGCGGCCCGCCGTCTTGGCGTTCACCGCGTCCATTTAAGTTACGTGATTCACGGCCATCGAAGATCAAAACGATTGACGCGCCGCTACCGCGAACTTCTGAGAGCGCAGAACAAAATCCTCCTATGACGACCGCAATTCAAAAACTCGTAAATATCGCCAACACCCCACCCCCCCCCGCGCCCAGGCCATCGCCACGCAAAACCGCAGGGCAGATCGCGCTCGAAGCGCGCGAGGAACAACCGCAAACCACGGGACAGAAGCTCTTGGCAGAGCGCGGCCCCGGGCCGAAAACCTGCGGGCAGCTTATCCACGAAGGCCGCCTTGCGGGCAACTCGAATCCCCACTTGGCCATTGCCAAGTCCGCCGCATCAAATCCGACCAAAACGACACAAGGAATTGCCGGGGCTTACGAAGCCATCGGCAGCCAATCCGCGTCCTAACTCAGTCAACCATATTAACTTACCACAAATCCATGAACTTCTCCGAAACCGCCGAAACCGCCAACCGCGCCGAGGCCAAAAATCTGGCTCAGGCCCTCGCCGCCGCTGCCCACATCACGTTCGACGAAGCATGGCGTCGCACGCGCTTGGCCCGCCCAGAACTTTTTGGAATCCAAAATCGGGAAACGGCGCCCGCGCCCGATCTTCCGCCCGCCAGGGAAATGACGCTCACAGAATCCTACCATTTCGGCGGCGCATATCAAAACAGGGGCCTCGTGTCTGCCGGTTCTCGAATGGTGAATCGCGCGAGTTTGCAGCCATCGGGGGAAGCCCGGCTTGACAGCGCCAGATTGGCTGACGAGATCGACACTTTTGCGGCTAAGCACGGCCTGAGCTACACCGCCGCCACGGTCAAATTACGTGAGCGCCATCCTGGCTGGTTTGGCGTCGCGGTCCATTGAAGAAATGTTCCGCTATCAAACAACCCTTTGGCGGGCAAAGTTCTTTCGGTTTTGCCCGTTTGTTGGTGAGCGCGCGCGGTCACTTGTGATGGCCGCGCGTGCCTCTTTTGCGCCGGTTAGTCTTGACGCTCCGCCGGTGGATGACGGAAATGACGCGCGGCCCTTTGTCGTCACAAGGGCCGCGCGCATCCGCTTTTCTCTTTCTTCCGTGGCATGAATCGCTCCACAAAGTCCAGCAGAAGTCCCGGCAAACCCGCGCGATGGGAAATGTTACTTGACAGTGCGCCGCGGAAGATTCGACGCGCCTACGAGCTATGGTTCGCCGCTATCGCCGCCTTGGACGCGGCACCACGCAACGAAAAAAAACGAACGGCGCGAGTGTGGGCACGCCGGCTTGGCGTCCGGTCCCAATCGCTTTGGACCCGGCGCAGTGAATTCCGGAGGGTTGGGAACATCGCCCTTCTCGACAAAAGATTTTCAGCAACCGCCTGGCGCGCCCGCCGCGACGGGCTGCCCGCCCTGGCCATCGAGCATTTGAGGCGGATCGGGCAGGATACCAGCCTCACTTCGCAGGCTGTCATCAAATGTTTTGTCGGCCAATTGCAGCGATGGCGCGAAGGGGATGCCTCTGCGAAAATTCCGGGCTATGCGGTCCCGCCGCCCGGCAACCCGCCGCCGGGTTGGAGCACCCGGCACCTGGCCCGGTGCCTCGGTCCACGTCCGCGCCCCAAAGCCGCCAGGGTCGCGTTTGAGATTTTAATCCAATTCCACGCCGATGGCACGGCCACTTGGAAGAAATGGAAGGGCAACCCGTGATCGCCGCCGCTCCAACGCCAACCGCCCCGGCCCAATCCGCTACGCTTCGTCTTGACTCACGGCGAAAGCTGTTGCCGTTGGAATTCTTTTCCGTGTTGCACGGGGTTGACACGGGCCGAGCCGTCGAGCTTGTCGAGAATCATGTCCTGTGGCCCTGCTTCAATCTTGCGCGATTGACCACGGGCAAGAGAAAGATTCACGTTTGGAGGGGGAGTGTAGAGGCGTGGCAACCGGGGCAGTTGGACACGTCTCGGCCCGATCTTGCCGTCATTATCGCCGCTGCATTGCCTCTGCTTGGCGTCGCACCAGCCACCTCTGTGACCATCCGCGCCGTCGAATTGGGCCGCCGCTTCTGCCTTGGGGCGGAAACAATCTCTAATTTCATCCGGGCCGGGGAGCTTCTGGAAGTCGGAAGGCACGATCCCGCGCGGGAGAGTCCGCGCGTTAGTTACGTGTCGGCGGCCTCATTTCTTGAACGGCGGGTTTTATGAGATTTTCGCAAAGACAATTTGAGTGGCGCCAGCCCCGCCCTGGGAGGGGTGGCGGCAGGAGGGACACTCACAAGACCGGGCTGGCCGTATCGGCGGGCCAGGCCCGGTCACCTTTCTATTCGCCGCCCGGCGGATGACTTTATGAACAACGCCGATTTTCACATCTCCCTCCCAATACCCAGTCCCCGGCATGGGGCGTCTTGTCGCCTCGCCAGCCCGTCCAATGCTTTCGCCCGGCCTCTTGAAGTCATTTATAGCGCGCCGGTAACTTGGATGGCACAACCGTTGCACAAGGCGCATTCATCGCCTAGGCAAGCCGTTTCCGGCGCTGGGCAAGAGCCTCTGGCGGGTTTGGCCCAAATCCCCAATTGTCGATTTTTGGCCAGCCCGGAAGGAAAGGTGGATGCCCTGTGAACGCGGCTTTTACTGCACGCCAAATCGGGGATGCCCTTGGCCGCCCGCGCCAGGCCATTCAAAAAGCCTTGGCCAGTATCCCGCCGACAAGCCGCGTGGTCGTCAACGGCAACCCGGCTTCCGCTTGGCATTTCGGGCTGTTTTCCGCCGCCCTTCAATCCGAATTGATAGCCGTTGCCAAACGGCGGGGCTACGGTGAGGGATTTGAGGCGGTGGCCGCCATGTTCGCCGCCCCGCCCGCACCCTGGCAGCCCCGCGTTCTCCTGGCCCAGCGCCCCCAGGCCGACGTGGACCGCGCCGTCAAGCTCCGCTCGGTCTTGGAGCCATTCTTGCGAGGGCGCAAACTCGAAGTCCGCAGCCAAGCGGAATTTGAGGCGGCTGGCGTGGCGGCCTGGAAAAAGGAATTTGGCCACGCCATCACGGGACGCTGGTTTCGCGCTCTCTTCAGCCGGACCCTTGAACGTGACAACGGCATGGAGGATTTCACCCGCCTGGAGTTGTATTTGGACGAAACCGCAGCCGCACCGCCACCGCCTGCCCGATCCGACCGGCTTTTCCATTCGCGCCACGAAGCCTCGCTTGGCGACACCATCCGCACCCTGGAAAACCCGGCCAAACCGACCGCCGATGACAAGCAATTTCTCTTTGACGCCGCTTTTCGCCATTTGGAAACCACTGCCGCCGACATGACGGCGGATGCCCGGTCCGAATTCAAGCGCACGCTGATTGATTTTCTTTACGCGGCCGTCCCGTCCCTTGCCGCCAATCATCCGGCCTTCAGATGGACGTTTAACCACAAGCTGAAAACTTGGACTGCCGCCGGCGGGCTGGTGGATGCGCTGCAAGACCGACGTTCCATCAAATCTGGCAACCATCGGAAGCAGGATTTCACCGCCGACTTTGAAAAGATTCGGAATGAGGCGATTTTGCATGGCGGCAACGAATCCCTGGCCTATCGCAAGCTGCGTCAGGCCGGCCAACTCTCACCCGCCTTTGTCAACCATTACCACTTTGACGAGCGCCAAAATAAATCGTATCTGCCGCGCCCCGTCCGCGAGGCCATCACCAACGAAGTTGAAATGTGCGGGCCTCTTCATCGTGGCCCCTGGCTGGCCAAAATGCGCGGGCCTTACATTCCGCGCGACTGGTCTGGCGTTTCCCCGGCTGACTGGTTTAGCGGTGATGACGTGACTTGGAACAACTACTTTTATTTTTACGATGATGAAGGGCGCCTTCACATTGAGCGCGGGGAGTGCCTGCTACTTCACGACTTCCGCACCGGCTACATTCTGGATTCTGTGCTTATCGGGGGAAAATACAACTCGCGCCATATCCGCAAGCTGATTCTGGCGGTCCATGACCGCCACGGCTTGCCGCACCAAGGTTTTTATTTTGAGCGGGGCGTCTGGAAGGCCCGCATTATCACGGACATTGCCGCCAATGATTCCTTGCACTGGCGCGAAACCGAATCCGGCCTGGAAGAGTATGGTTTGCACGTCCGCCACGCTAGGACGCCGCGCGCCAAGACCATTGAGGGATTATTCCGAATTCTCCAGGAGCGCCAGCGGAGCGAGCCTGGCTTTGTCGGGTTCAACGAACGCATAGAAGACATTGAACGGATGCAAGATTTCCTCGCGCGGTGTCGCGCCGGCAAAGCCAATCCCGCCGAGAAGCTGCTCTCAATGGACCAATGGGCCGCGCGGCTTGATCAAATCTTTGCCGAATTCAATTCCGATCCTCAAAATGGGAAGATGCTGCACGGGCAAAGCCCGGCGGAAGCCTGGCAGGCCGGCCTCGACAAACACCCACTCCGCAAACTGCCTGACACCGCCCGCTATCTCTTGGCCACTCACTGCAAAAAAGTCCACGTCCGCCAAGAGGGAATCGTGTTGAACATCGGCAAAAATCGGATGCTCTTTTGCAACGACCACACCGGCCCGCTGATTGGCCGTGATGTTTTGGCCTATTTCAACCTTGAGGCGCCGGACCTGCTCACCGTTTCCGATCTAAACCGTCAAAACTATTTCACCGTGAAGGCTATCTCACTGCCCGCCCTGTCTGCGACCAAAGAGCAGTTTGCCGCAGCCCATTCTCAAATCGCCGGTCACACCAAACCGGCCCGCGAAATCTACGGAAGCATCCGGCATCCCCGCATCGCCACGATCACGCGGGACAACATCGCCGCGCCGGAGACGGCGGAATTAGGCCGGTTCCACAATGAGGCCACCGAACAGTTCAAACAGGAGCAAATGGCCACGATGCGCACGCTGCGAAAAATCCAACTTGCCGCGCCGGGGCGCCCGCTCCCCGAAAACATCCGCAATCCTGACCGCGTGCTTCAAGGAATCGAAATTGAAGAGCAGGCCCGCGCCCGGATTGCCGCCAAACAAGAGGCCGGCGCGGTGGCGGATGAAGTCCCCGCGCCATCCTTTGAGGGTGGGAATGGTGACAAAAAAACTTACGTCATCAAGAGCAACTCCGCAGCCGCACCCTCAGTCGGGCAGTATTGGGCGCTTTGGGGGCAGGTGGAAAAGGTCCGGCCCGGTCTAAGTCGTCATGCCCTCACAGAAAAGGCACTCGGATGCCACCCCAAGCCTCACAACATGACTCCCGCCCAGTTGGTGAAAATGACTGACGTTTTCACCGCCATAATCCGCGATTCAAAACAGGCCGCCATCAAGGAAAAACAATGACAACCTCGACATTCCATACCGGAATCATCCCGCCGGAAGCTGTCGCCTATAAACTGGCGGCATGGAAGAACTTCAAAACTCCCCAATTCGCGGAGCAAGCCAAGACATTTCCCCGGCTGCCGGAATTGGCTTGGTTTATCCAGTGGCAGTCCATGCAGGCTGGAAGCGTAGAGAAGTTCGTCACCGATCTTCTTGCGGCCTTTCCAGACCGGGTTTGCACGCCCTCCATGCTCCGCTACGGGAAAGAAACAGAGACTTACACCGGCGAACAGCGCAAGGTGATCATGTATGAAATCCCCAGGTATTACGAGGACAAAGCGGGCGCTCAAGCCGCCGGAGTCGCCGCCGAGTTTTGGGGGGAAACCGAGATTTGGGAACGCGATGGGTCCGCCCCCCGGCCAAACATTCCCCATAGGAGCAAGCTCAATCGCGCTGAGTTTTCCGCCCTTTGCCACAAAGTCGCCCTGGATCACCTGGCGCGGCACCTGAGAGACTTTTGCAACTGCGGAATCAAGCCAAAAGAACCTTACGCCCGCGTGGAAACGAACGACGAAAAATATGGTTTCCGTGGTGACTGGCTTCAGGACGACAAGCCGTTGGCTAACGTCTGGTATTTTCAAGACCTGCCCGGCGCTTTGATCGAAATGCTTGACATTCACGCCGCCCGCGCCCGCCAGTCTTTGGTGATGACGGAAGTTGCGAAGCGATGTTTCGACGGCCTGGAATACGCTTGGACCGAAAAGGCGATGGTTGCCATTGAAGGAAACAGCAGATTTGGTAAGACACAATCAGTCCGCACCTGGTCTCAAATGCTCCCCGGCCAGGCCCGATTGGTCCGCACGCCTTGCAGCAATTCTGAATACGATTTGCTCCATGCAATCGCGGAATCCCTCGGCTTGGAAGTCACGCTTCAAACCGGGCATCGGGAACTCAAAACCAGAGTGGAGTTTGTCATCCGACACGGCGGCCTCATGTTCATCCTGGATGAAGGTCATTTTTTGATTCCGACCCGGTTTTGCAAGAATACGCCCCCAGCCCGGCTTAATTGGGTGCGGACACGAATTGTCGATCAAGGGTGCCCGCTGGTTTTGGTATCCACACCCCAGGATTTCAAGCAATGCCTGAATAGGTTTATCCGCGCCACGGGCTATAACGTGGACCAGTGGATCGGTCGAACGCTTTTCACTGTCAGACTGCCAGCAGAGCTTGAAACTGCCGATTTGATCGCCGTTGCCAGGAAACAGTTTCCCGATCTTGATGACGACTACCTTGATTTGATTGTGGGCAAGGCGCTGCAATCAGAGTCCTTTTTGATGGCTGTGGAGAGCATCGCCAAGCGTGCCCGATGGATCGGAAGCCGCGCCGGCCATGCGGCCCCTACGCTGCAAGACCTGGAAACCGCCATTGCGGAAGTAGGCCCCGCGCCGGCTACGCCGGCCCGGCCCGCGCCTACGACCACGGCTCCCGCGCGCCCGCATCCCCTTGCCGTGAAACGCGAGCCACCCGCCCCGGTGGTGGAACATAGCCGGGGAACGCCGGCAATTCGCCGCCAAATCGCCCCCGTGTTATCGCCACCGGCGGCGGGACTTGAATCCCCCTCGCGCGGACTCATCCCGGAACTAGAAACCGTCAATTAACATTATGCCAGACTTTGAAATCAAAATAACGACACCCGTTGAATTGGAGGGTGCAAAACAGTTAGCCGACCAACTCGAACGGAACATCGGCAAAGCCAAGGCACTAGGGCAGGCCACGGATGAACTTGAGGGAAAACTAAAGACCGTCCAATCCGCCATCGCCAATGCGGGCGAAGCGGCCAAAGAAGGGGCGGAAAAAGGCTTTGGCGAGATGATTGAAGGCCATCACGGTATCCACGCCATCGGCCATGCCCTCAATCAGGCTCTTCCTGGCCTGGCCCAGTTCACCCGGTTTCTAACGAGTGGATTCACCGCCGCCATCGGCGTTGCCCTGTTGGCGTTTGAATATCTGAAATCCAAAATCGAAGAGTTTAATAAACTTCTTGACGACCTCAGCACCGGCCCAGGGGCGCGTGGCGAGTGGGCTGAAAAAATCGCGGAAAACACCCGCTCCGCCGCTGTCGAAACCGCCGTATTCAATGAAAAACTCCGCGAACTCGAAGACCGCCAGGAAAGCCTCGCCAAGAGCACGGATGAATTGATCGCCCGCCAGAAAAAGCAAGCAGCCGACTCCCTCGCCATTGCCGATGCCCAAAAGGAATTGGACCTTGCCCGCCTTGCGCTGGCCGAAAAACTAGGTCAAGTGACCCCGGAACAAGCCGTGATGATTAAGCTGCAAATCGACGATGCGGCCTTCAAACGCCAACTCGAAGCCGAGAAGGCCGCCATTCAAGCGGAACTTTCGGCGCGTCAAGGCGAACTCGCCGGCTTGCAAGGCCAGGAACCGAGCCTTGGAAGGGCGATGGACCGCGCCAATGCAACGGCCCTCGCCGCTGCCAATGCCCAGGCCACGAACGAAGCAAAACTTACCCAAGAACAGGCAGACTTGAAAGCGGCCCAAGACTCATTGGCCAAAAGCGAAGCCCTGCTGCTTCAACCGCATCACTTTGGCGACCGCGCCGACACGTTCATGCGGGAAGAAGCGGAAAAAAACGCGGAGCAACAGCAACGCGCAATCGCTTCTCTTAGCCAAGCCATCGCGCAACAGAAAGCCCAACAAACCGCCCTGGAGGCTGCCGCCGCCGTCGCCAAACAGCAGGCCGAGAACGCCAAGGCCGATTACGATCAAGCCGCCAAAGACGCCCATGATGTCTTGGTGACAGTGAATAATCTAAAAGCCGATTTGGCCGCCGCCACCGCCAAAAACGCCACCTTGGAGCAATATCGCGGCCAAACCACGGCCCTAAACATGCGCGGTGCTTTTGCCGCTGACTTCCAGAAGAACGGCCCATCTGATCAAGAATCCGCCAATTTTGCCGGCATCACAACCTCTTGGGCCGCCAGTGCCGCGATGCAAAAAATCCGCGATGAAGCGACTCAGGAATTCAATAATACCCGTTTTGGCCTCACGAACGCGGCGGATGTCCAAGCGACCATTAACCACATCAAAGCCTTGTTCGCCAGCCATGCCGACATGACCCTTGCCAACGCAAAAGCCCTTGAAGATTTGGAGCGAAGCCTTGAAGATACGCTCAGTCGGCTCAACTGCAACGCCGGAATGCCGTGAAAAAAGTCTCCAATAATGCAAACGTCACCCGCCAGTCCTTTTGCCATGCCCAGTGCGCGACCCGTGAACCTGCCATGAAACCCCTTTTCAACCCCAATTCAGCCGACTTGCCGCAGACGATTGCGGGCCTGTTCTTTCTCGGCCATTGAGGCTGATTCCAGTCGAAAACTCGAAAAGCCGCACAAAAGCGGCCCTTACCGTTTTCCCCTATGCTTAG
>JBEKSF010000099.1:0-37113 GCA_049517295.1 Verrucomicrobiota bacterium | reverse complement strand
CTCTGTCCACGCAAGGAATTGACTCGGAGCGGTTGAAAACCGGCCACCCCAAGGTGCTTAGTTCATATCAGAACTTGATGCAGCACGGGGCTTCTCAATTGCTTTGCGTCTGCTGTTGGATGACCTGAAAGCGAAAGGGTCCTTGTATTTTGCTGTTTTTGCGGTTCATTGAACCGGTCTTTCCAGACGCTCAGCCTCTCGCTTCAGCCGTTCCAGCCCTCTGTCCCCGCCGCGCTTGGACTCGCTGAGGGCGTGGCTCACAGTGGCCAGATGCCCCATCCTGAGCCGATCACTTAATAAACGCGTCCGCGCTGGAAAACTGGCATATTCTCATTCTCCTCATCATCATTCCGACAGGGGTGTCATGAGCCGGGCGCAAATTGGCCCAGCCGGGTCGCCCCTCGTGCGGATTCCGATCAATCCGGACACCCAGCACCGCCAATCTATCACCTATTTGACAGATCCCACAGCGTAGCACCAAAGGACATTATTATCCCGGATGTAGAGCCTCCCGTCGGCTACCACTGGATACGCCCAGGCCTTTTCCATGGTGTTAATCCTCTGCGGCTGGTTGGGCGGAGTGAACCGGCCCTTCTCGCGGTAGGCCTCAGGCGACACTTCCGCCAAGGCTACTTCGCCGTTTTCTCCATGAAGGTAGAGCCGGCCATCGGCATAGCAAAGCGACGCGGCCCCCAAAGCGCGTTCCTTCCACTTGATCTGCCCGGTGGTGAACTCGGCGCATAGCAAGACCTCGCTCGTCGCGCCATAGAGGTAATCTCCGACCTTGACCACGCCCCCGATGGCGGTGGGGTAGGCCGGCGAAAAATAAACCTCCTCGGCAGCAACCTGTTTTCCTTCAACCTTGAGCTTGACGACCCCTGCGCCGGTGCCAGTCGAGGAACAGAAGACATATTCGCCGCTGGCCACGGGTGTTTGGATATTTGCCCCATACTTGCTGATCGGCCTGCTATAACGCCACAAGAGTCGGCCCGTGGAGGCTTCAATTCCAACCAGGCCTTTGGTCAATAGCCGCACATACTCCCGAATCCCGCCAACCTCCACGACGATGGCCGATGAAAACCCGGCATCATCCGCCTCCGGCAGCGGACATTTCCAAATCAAATCTCCCGTGCTCTTTCGCAACGCGATTACCGTCGCCGCACCGCCCCCCGGGGCGCACACCAGCGCATCGCCATCAATCAGGGGCGACTCGGCGTAAGCCCATTCCGCGGTTTTGCCGTCGTAGTCGTTGCGGATGTTCTTTTTCCAACGCACGTTCCCCGTCTTGGCGTCCAGACAAGCCACATCCCCGTCGGAACTTTGGGCGTAAAGAAGGTCGCCCTCGAGTGTGGGGGTCGAGCGGGCAGCGGGAAAGTTAGGCTGCTGCTTTGGGTTGCCGACATTTCCCAGCCGGGCGGACCAAATCCGTTTGCCATCGCGGGCGTCCAAGGCAATGACCGATTCATTCTCCAGGCCTTGGCTTTCCATCAGGTAGAGGCGGCCATCGACCACGGCGGGAGTCGAGTATCCCCGGCCAAGGTTGCTGACCTCCCAGAGCAGCTTCGGCCCTTCTTTGGGCCATTCGGCGAGCAGCCCGGTCTCGTGCGAGATTCCGTCCCGTTGCGGCCCGCGCCATTGCGGCCAGTTATCCGCCGGGAGCAGCGTGGGCAGAATTAAAATTGCAGCGATACAGAGTGTCGATGTGCGTTTCATAAAAAAACCTGCCCATTCTGGTCTGGGCGCGCATGGTTAACATCATTCGTTAAACGTGGGTATATGCGACCCAATATACTCCTTTGGGGCCACGTTTGCCCTCTCTCCCCGCGTGCGGGGAGAGAGCCGGAGAGAGGGGACCCTTTTTCGTCACCTGAAGAATTTTGTCTCACACCCGATGCGCCATGGATTTCCACTCAATTGGATATGGACTGCGGCGGCAAGTGGGAGGGCGCGACGCCGCTTTGATGCCGCGTGATTTGCACCGCGTCGGAATTTCCAAGCGCCTCTGTAAAGTCGAAAGCGGTGTCGCCGCTGCGCTCTGCCACCGCGCTCCATAAAAGAGGCACCCAAAAAAGAGGAGCACTCCGGCGGCGGTTTTCGTGAACCAGCGGCGTGGAAGGCGCGTGGGTGTTGATTTTCGGTGCGGGTTGGGTGGGTTCGGGCATATCTTGGGGGGAGTGAGAAGCAAGAGCGAAAGAATCCAGGAAATGATCGGGCCGGGCGCGGCGGGCGGATTGGACCCGCATTACGCGGGGTATTTTGAGCGGTTCAATCGCGGGGATTATTATGAGGCGCACGACGTGCTGGAACAACTCTGGCTCAAGGAACGGCACGGGGCGAATGGGGCGTTCTATAAAGGGTTGATCCAATTGGCTGGGGCGTTTGTTCATTTGCGCAAGGATCGGCTCCGTCCGGCGGCGGTTTTGTTCAAGCTGGCGGAGGCCAATCTGCGGAAATACCCCGGCATGCACGAGCATCTGGACGTGCCGGCGGTATTGGGTCTGATCCAAAAGTGGCTGGGCCGTCTGGAACAGTTGAAATTCGCGTCCAATCCGCTCGACACGGAGGGGCGACCGCAATTGCGGTTGGAGAAAGCCGTTTAGGAGGCGGTCATCATGCCGGTTTTGCGGGCGTAGTTGAACAAGCCGCCGGCATCGACAACGGGACGAACTTCACCCAGCGACTTGAGCGCGTGGGCCTTGCCGGTGGCTTTGACGGTCACGGTCAGTTTGTCCAAATCAACGGTCACGACATCGCCGGTTTTGAGAAGGTCGCAGAGGCGGTCCACGGATTCGCAGGGATAGAGTTCGCCCGTGGCGACGGAGTTGCGGAAGAAAATGCGCGCAAAACTCTCCGCTACGACGACGTGGCAACCCGCCGCGCCCAGGGCGATGGGAGCGTGTTCGCGGGAACTGCCGCAGCCGAAGTTGCGCCCGCCGATGACGATGGGATAGTCGCTGGCCATTTGACCCGGTTTGATGAAGCGGACGGGGTAAAGTGCATCGGGCAAACCGGCCAGGGCGTAACTGCCGAGTTTTTTGTATTCGTCGGGAATGGTGGGCACGAGGTTGAGGTATTGGGCGGAGATGATCTGATCGGTGTCGATATTATCGCGCACCACATAGACAGGCCCTGTAAAGACAGATTGCATGGGCGGAGTGTGGGGCCGCGAACGGGGGTTTTCAATCAGATTTATTCAGTGCGATCGCGAATATGCGGCGGGGAATGTGGCTGGCGAGACGCCATCCACAGGCGACCGGGACGGTCGCGCCACCCAAAACCGAGATTAGAATTATTCAGCGCGATGGCAAATAAGCGCGCAGGTCTTCGTGCCGTTTGGTCAGCGGGAGTTTGGCCAGGGCGGCCACTGCGCGGTAGAATTTTTCCATGTCACCGTCCTGGGCGCGCAGGAGGGCCTGGAAGGCGGGGACCAGATCGTAGTAGGCGGCGACGGTGTTGAGTTTGGCGTTGTTGATCGGTTCGGCAAACCACTGGTCGTAGCCGGATTGGCCGCCCCACCGCGTTTTCGTCTTGACGTAGTTGTCGCGCAATTGCCGGATGATCTCCCCCTTGCGCTGGAGCTTTGCGGCCTCGGGCAACCGGGCGTCGGCATAGACGCTTTGCAGTTGGGCGCGGGCGGCCATGACAAGCTCCACGAAGTCGTTTTCGTGTTGAACGGTTTTTTGGTATTGGGCGTAACCGGCGGAGTTGCCGGAGGACAGGAACCAGCGGCGGACGCCCTCGGCTGCGACAGCCGTGGCGAAGGCTTCGTTGAAATCGGTATCGCCGGGCACGAACAGGCGCTGGTGGGCCAGTTCGTGAAAGATGATTTCGGCCAGTTCCCAGTCCGGCTCAGAAATAAACGTGTTCAAAAGGGGATCGTGGAACCATCCGAGAGTGGAGTAGGTTTCGACGCCATCGACGTAAGTGTCCCAGCCGCGTTTTTCCCATTTGGCGGCGTAACGGCGGGCGGACTGCTCCTTGAAATAGCCGCGGTAGCTGGCGCTGCCGACGACCAGGAACCACCAGGTTTTGGGTTGCAGGGAAAGGGCCGGGGCCACGTTCACATTCCAGACAACGCAGGGGCGATGCAGATCAACGTAGTTGAGGTAGTTCGCGCCGGACGGTTCGCTGAGTTGGCTGGCGGCAAATTGAGTGATTTTCAAGACCTGCTCGAATTTGGCCTTGAGCGGCGCGGGCGTGGCCGGGTCGTCGATGAGTTTTTGGATCGGCTCCTGGTGGGCGAGGATTTGATATTCGCCGGCGATGGCTTGCCGGTAGTAGCCGACGGTTTCGCAGCCCGAAAGGGCGGCGAGCATCAGCGCGGAGCCCAGAAACAGAAGGAAGGCCCGCGCGCGCCGGCTCTGCGGAAATTTGGGCATGATGGCTGGGGCGGGCGGGTTATCCTTTCCGCGATTCCCTGGCCCAGGTGTCGCGCAAGGCGATGGTTCGATTGAACACAAGCTCTTGCGGGGTGGCGGCGGGATCGCGGGCAAAATAACCGAGGCGCTCAAACTGATAGCGGGCTTCCGGCACGGCCTGGCGCAGGCTCGGCTCGCATTGGGCCGTCAGCACCTCCAGCGAATGCGGGTTGAGATGTTGTTTGAAATCGCCGGCCGCGTCCGGTTCGGGGACGTTGAACAGGCGGTCATACAATCGGACCTCGGCCTCCACGGCGTGTGCGGCGCTGACCCAATGGATGGTGCCCTTGACTTTGCGCCCGGCGGTGCGGCCGCCGGATTTGCTTTCCAGGTCGGCGGTGCAGCGCAGCTCGACGACGTTGCCGGCGGGGTCCTTGAGGACTTCGTTGCACTTGATGACGTAGGCGTATTTGAGGCGTACTTCGCCGCCTGGGCGCAAGCGGTAGTAGTTGGGCGGGGGCGTTTCCATGAAATCGTCGCGCTCGATGAAAAGGACGCGGCCGAAGGGGATTTTGCGGCCGCCGGCGGCGGGGTTTTCAGGATTATTGACAGCGTCCAGTTCCTCGGTCTTGTCCTCCGGGTAATTGGCGAGGACGACCTTGACCGGGCGGAGGACGGCCAGGCGCCGGAGGGCGCGCTTGTTCAAATCCTCGCGGATGGCGTGGTCGAGCACGGCTGCGTCGGTCAGGCCGTTGTACTTGGTGATGCCGATGTTGTAGGCGAAATGGCGGAGGGCTTCCGGGGTGACGCCGCGGCGGCGGAGGCCGCAGATGGTGGGCATGCGCGGGTCGTCCCAGCCGGTGACAATTTTATCGTTGACGAGTTGGAGGAGCTTGCGTTTGCTCATCACGGTGTAACCCAGGCTCAGGCGGGCAAATTCATATTGATGCGGCAGGGGGCGCGGGAGGCCGAGGTTTTCCAAAATCCAATCATAGAGCGGGCGGTGGACCTCGAACTCCAGCGTGCAGATGCTGTGGGTGATGCCCTCGATGTAATCGCTCAGGCAATGCGCGAAATCGTACATTGGATAAATGCACCATTTGCCGCCGGTGTGGTGGTGCTCGGCGTGCCGAATGCGGTAGAGCACCGGGTCGCGCATCCAGACATTGGGCGCGGCCATGTCGATCCTTGCCCGCAGGGTGCGCGCGCCTTCGGGAAACTCGCCCGCTTTCATCCGCTGGAAAAGGTCCAGAGACTCCTCGATGCCGCGGTTGCGCCAGGGGCTCTCCCGGCCCGGTCGGTCCGGCGCGCCGCGGTAGCTGTCGGTGTCCGCTGGCGAAAGGTCGCAGACGTAGGCCTTGCCCTTGCGAATCAGCGTCAGCGCGTAATCGTAGATTTGATCAAAATAGTCCGAGGCATAAAAGGGTTCCAGTTTTGCGCCGCCGGCCTCTCCGACGACGGCCGCGAGAAATGAATCCTCCGCGCCGTTGGTGGAGATTTTGGCGGGGGTTTCTCCGCATCGTTTCATTCCCAGGCAGTGATCGGCCCAGCCGCTGATCAGCCACTTGACATCGGCCAGGATGGAATCGACGTATTCGACATCCTCCTTGGTTGGGTTGGTGTCATCCATGCGCAGGTTGCAGACGCCGGCGAATTCTCGGGCGATGCCGAAGTTGAGGCAGATGGACTTGGCGTGGCCGATGTGCAGGTAGCCATTCGGCTCCGGCGGAAAGCGGGTGTGGATGGCCGGATAGCGCGCTTCGGCCACGTGCGCCGCGACGATGTCGCGAATGAAATCGGAGGGGGCGGCGGCGGGGGCCGGAGTGGAGCTTGAGGATGGAGTGGTCATTGAAGAACGAGGGTTCAAGTTGATGATTTTTGGCCGAACAGGCGTTGATGTTCGCGCAGGGTGTAACGATCCGTCATGCCGGAAAGGTAATCGCAAATCGCCCGATGCCAGCCGGAGTTGCGGGCGCGTTTGCGGGAGGATTGGCCCAGTTCCTCCGGATGCGCCAGGTAATAGCGGAACAAGTCCTCCAGCATCTTGCCGGCGCGGCGATTAGGCCCCGCGACCGCCGGATTGGAATAGAGGTTTTTGTACAAATAGCGGGTCAATTCGGTGTTTAAGCTCCGGCGCGCCACGCTGAAACGCACCAATGGCCGCGGTTGGCGGCGGACGTCGTCTGCCGTTTTGACGCCGGAGGCCAGAATGGCCGCTTCGCTGGTTTCCACCGCGTCGCGCACCTGGTCGTCGATAATGCAACGGATGATGAAATAGCGGCGCGTCTCGTCGGGCAGTTCGCCGTATTGGCGGCGGACGGTGCGGGCGGCGGCGGAGAAGACACGCACGTTGCGTTCCAGGTCCGCCTCGGAGAGCAACTTCGCCTCCAAGCCGTCGTCGAGGTCGTGGCTGCTGTAAATCAACTCGTCGGCGAGGTTGGCGATTTGGGCTTCCAACGAGGGCGATTTTGCCGAGAACCCTTTGCGGACGGCGGGATGATCGTAGGAGGATTGGTGTTTGATGAGGCCCTCGCGGACTTCCCACGTGAGGTTCAAGCCGCGGAAGCCCGGATATTTCTCCTCCAACTCCTCCACGATGCGCGCGCTTTGGCGGTTGTGCTCAAAGCCGCCGTGCTCGCGCATCAAACGGTTCAATACCGCCTCGCCTTTGTGGCCGACCGGGGAGTGGCCCAGATCGTGCGCCAGAGCGATTGTTTCGGCCAAATCCTCATTCAAGCGCAGGGCGCGCGCGAGGCTGCGGGCCATCGCGGCGACCTCCATCGTATGGGTGAGCCGGGTGCGCAAATGGTCGCCCGTGCCGTTAAGAAAGACCTGGGTTTTGTATTCCAGGCGGCGAAAGGCGCGGGAGTGGATGACGCGGTCGCGGTCGCGCTGATATTCGGTGCGCCAGGGGGGCGGCTCTTCAGGATGGACCCGGCCGCGGGTGTCGGCGCAGAATTGGGCGTAGGAGGCGAGCGTTTGGCGCTCTCGTTGTTCGAGTTCTTCTTTGGAACAAGGCATGGCGCCGCTTCAGTTGGCCAGCAGTTTCTGGACGGAGATGCCGCGCAATTCAAACAGGCGCTTGATGGCGTCCTCGATCAGATTGTTGGGACAGGAGGCCCCGGCGGTGATGCCGACGGTGATCTTGCCCGGCGGCAGCCAATGGGTCGTTTCGACCTCTCTTTGCTCCTCCAAGCTGTAATGCCGGATGAGATTCTCCGAGACCATCATGGCGGCGTTTTTGACAAAAAACGTGGGGAGCTTGGCTTCGCCCATTTCGGCCAGGTGGGAGGTGTTGGAGGAATTGTAGCCGCCGATGACCAGCAGCAAATCCATCGGCTCGCGCAACAACTGCTGCAAGGCGTCCTGGCGTTCCTGGGTCGCCCCGCAGATCGTGTCAAAGAACCGGAAATGCCGGTCCATCTCCGCGGCCCCGAAGCGCTCGATGATGGCGTTTTTAATGCGGCGCTGCACTTCCTCGGTTTCGCCCCGGAGCATGGTAGTTTGATTGGCCACGCCGACGGCGGCGAGGTGGCGGTCGGGGTCAAAACCCGGCGAATAGGCGCCCTTGAACTTTTCCAAAAACTCGCGCTTGCTTCCGCCGTGGCGGATGTAATCGCAAACGTAATCCGTTTCGCTCAAATTATATACGACAAGATAGTGGCCCGGCCCGTGCGCGGTGGCCTGGGAGGTCGTGGCCTTGGTTTCCTCGTGTTTGGCCTTGCCGTGGATGATGCTGGTCACGCTCTCCTTGGAGTACTGGCGCACGCGCTTCCACACGCTCATGACGTCGCCGCAGGTCGTATCGACGAGATTGCAACCCTTGGCGGCCAATTTTGTCCGGGTTTCGACCTCCGTGCCAAAGGCCGGGATGATGACCACATCGCCGGCGTCCAGTTGCGCCATTTCATCCTCCGTCGGCTTGGGGGAGATGATGTGAATGCCCATGTTGCGGATTTGGTCATTGACCTCCGGGTTGTGGATAATCTCGCCCAGGAGATAAATCGGTTTGGGTGGAGGAAAGACTTTGCGGGCGGCGTAAGCCAGGTCGATGGCGCGCTCGACGCCGTAGCAAAACCCGAATTCCTTGGCCAATTTGATCGTCAGCAGGCCGTCGGCCGAGAGGACATGGCCCTCGGCGCGGATGCGGTTGACCAGGTCGCTGCGGTAATGCGAGAGCACCTGGGCCTGGACGGCTTCCATGACATCGGGCCGGCGCAAATTTATTTTTTGCGGCGCTGGAGGCGCTGGAGTTGACATATACCGGGGAAAGTTTAACACGGAAGCCCTCTCAGTCTAGTTCATTTGCGAGCGGCCAATTCGGAAGGGTGATGAAGGAGGGAGCGAGTTGCGTTTTGCCAGACCCTGGGGTAATATTCGACCGTCCTGAATTTGTGAGGATTTTGTCCCTCGAACTGCCGTCGCATGCCGCCCAAACCGATTTCACTTCGCGCGGCAGGGACAAACTTCAGACGGAGGATCAACGATGAAAACCTATCTTGTTATCTCTGGAACCATCTTTGGCCTGATGGCGCTGATGCATCTTTGGCGGGCCATCAATGAGTGGCGCCTTTTGGCGACTGATCCGGGGTATTTTCTCGGCATGGCCGCGCTGGGGGTTGTGGCGGCCTGCCTATCGGCGTGGGCGTGGCGGCTGTTTCTGTTGCAGTTGCGCGCCTGAGGGGGCGAAATACAGCATTGCATTTTGGGGCGGGAGGCATTGAATTTGGGCCATGCGAAAAGCTCTTATTCTCTGCGGCGCCATCGCTCTCTGCGGCTATGGCGGCATGATCAGTCAAACCTTGGCCGAGGTCGTCTTGGGCTACACCGACACACCCATGCTTCCGTCGGGCAAATGGCACGTGCATGACCCCAACCGGCCCGCCCCACCGGTGGTGACGCCCGCCGCCACTTTCAGCCATGGCGCGCCGGCGCCCTCCGACGCCATCGTCCTGTTCGACGGGACCGATTTATCCAAGTGGGAAGGCGACAAGGGCGCGGCGCCATGGATCATCAAGGAAGATTACATGGAGGTCAAACCGCATAGCGGCTACATCCACACCAAGGAGAAATTCGGCGATTTTCAATTGCACCTGGAATGGGCCGAGCCAAAGAAAGTCGAAGGTGACAGCCAGGAACGGGGCAACAGCGGCGTTTTCCTCCAGGGCGTTTATGAAGTGCAGATTCTCGATTGCTATAATAACCCGACTTACGCCGACGGCGCATGCGCCGCGCTTTACGGCCAATCCCCTCCCATGGCCAACGCCTGCAAAAAGCCCGACCAATGGCAGACCTACGACATCATCTTCCAGGCCCCGCGTTTTGACAGCGACCACAAAGTAATCCGTCCGGCCATCGTCACGGTGCTGCAAAATGGGGTTTTGGTGCAGAACCACCAGGCCCTGCTCGGACCGACCGGCCATCGCACCTTGGGCAAATACGGCAAGGACACGCCGGAAACCGGGCCGATCGCGCTCCAGGACCACGGCAATCCTCTTCGTTTCCGCAACATCTGGATCCGCAAGATCACCGAGGAAGAACAGCCGTAGGCGCCATGGAGTCAATATGAAATACTCGAACGCTTCCGGCGGCACCCTTACCCGCAGAAACTTCATCGCCCTCTCCGGCGCGCTTCCCGCCGCCTTCGCGGCGCGGGCCGCGCTGGGCGACGCGCCGCCGGAGCCGGTTGCGGCGGCGGCCGTGGAAGCGAAGAAGTATCCGATCGGGCTGGAACTCTACTCGGTGCGGGACGAGCTGGCGCGCGATTTGCCCAACACGCTCAAAACCGTGGCGAAGATGGGCTACGAGGTGGTCGAGTTCTACGCGCCGTACTTCACATGGACGCCGCCCTACGCCAAAGAGGTCCGCGCGCGGATGGACGATCTTGGCCTTCGCTGTTACTCCACGCACAACGGCTTCGAGTCGTTCACTCCGGGAGAAACCATGTCCCACGCCATCGAACTGAACCAGATCCTCGGCACGCGTTATTTGGTGCTGGCCAGCGAACCGGGTGGCACGCGCGGAGTCGAAGGCTGGACGCGCCTGTGCGCGCAACTGACGGCGGCGGTCGAGCAATTCAAACCGCACGGTTTGTTCGCCGGCTTTCACAATCATCAGAGCGAGTGGGCGCAATTGGAAGCCGGCCAGCGCATCATGGACTTTCTGGCCGCCAACACGCCCAAGGAATTCGTCTTGCAACTGGACGTCGGCACCTGCGTTGAAGCCGGCGGCGACCCCGTCGCCTGGGTCCGGGCCAATCCGGGCCGCATCAAGATCGTCCACCTCAAGGATTGGGCGCCGGGCGACCGCGCGGAGGAAAAGGGCTACCGGGTGCTGTTCGGCGAAGGGGCGACACCGTGGAAGGAACTTCTCGCCGCGTTGGAGACGGTGGGTGGCGTCGAGTATTTTCTGATCGAGCAGGAAGGCAGCCGGTTTTCAGAATTTGAAACGGCCAGGCGGTGCCTGGAAAGTTGGAAGGCGATGACCGGGAAAGGCTGATCCCAGCCGGAGCTATTCGAGATTTGGGCGCGGCGAGTTCATGAGAATCTAACAAAACGATGTTGTCACACATATTTTTCGGGCGCCTCGGAGGGCTGGCGCTCCTGAGCGCCATTGTTCTTGCGCCGGCCGCGGCGACCGACGCCGCCAGGAACAAGGAGCCGGCGGCGCTGCGCGCGCAGATCGATCTGGCCATCGATAAAGTCCGGCCCGCATTGGTCCGCATTCGCGTCGTCTCGTCCGATTTCCGGGACGGGCGGGAAATCAAAATGCAGGCCGTCGGCAGCGGCGCCATCATCACCAAGGACGGTTACCTGGTGACCAACCACCACGTCGCCGGCCACGCCGTGCGCATCTTCTGCACGCTTTGGAACCGGGAGGAAATCGAAGCCGAATTGATCGGGACCGACCCGCTGACGGACATCGCGGTCCTCAAACTGAAGCCGGACAAGCCGCGGGAATTTCCTTGCGCCAGTTTCGGCGATTCATCGGCCTTGCGGGTTGGCGATTGGATCATGGCCATGGGCAGTCCGATGGCGCTATCGCAATCGGTAACGCTGGGCATCATCAGCAACACAGAGATGGTTTTGCCCCGCTTTTGGGGAGAGTTCGGGCGATTCCAGTTGGACGGGGAGGATGTGGGCGCGCTGGTGAGGTGGATTGGGCACGACGCGGCCATTTACGGGGGTAATTCCGGCGGGCCGCTGGTCAATCTGCGCGGCGAGATTGTCGGCATCAACGAAATCAGTTTTGGGTTGGGGGGCGCCATTCCGGGCAACTTGGCCAAAAGCGTGGCCCATGAACTGATGGCCCGGGGCAAGATAGAGCGAAGCTGGATCGGGGTCGATCCGCAGCCGCTGTTCAAGCGCTTTGAAGGCCGGCAGGGTGTTCTCATCGCGGGCGTGCTGGCGGGTTCGCCGGCGCAACGGGCCGGCTTCAAGCCGGGTGATTTGCTCCTGAGCCTGGACGGCAAGGCGGTCAATGTGCGATTCGACGAGCAGATGCCCGACTTCATGGAATTGGCCACCAGCCTGGCCATTGGCCGCGAGGCGCCCGCCGTGCTGCAACGGGATGGGAAGGAAATCAACGTGCGGGTCATTCCGGTCGAGCGCGGCGAGATTTATCCCGGTCAACACGAATTCAAGCAGTGGGGCCTGACGGGGCGCGACTTCTCCTTCCTCCTGGCCAAGGAAATGAAACGGACCAATCTGGACGGCGTGCTCGTCACCAGCGTCCGGCCCGGCGGACCTGCCGGCGAGGCCAAGCCTTCCCTTGAGCCGCGGGATGTTTTGGTGGCCATCAACGGCGCGCCCGTCAACTCCGTCGCGCAACTGGCCGAGCGCACAGCGGCCATGACCCGCGGCACCGCCGAACCTGTTCCCGTCATCGCCACCTTTGAGCGCAAGGCGGCCCGGTATATGGCTGTGGTGCGCGTGGGCATCCAGGACCTCAAGGACCCCGGCCTGGAAGTGACCAAGGCCTGGCTGCCGGTCGAAACCCGCGCCGTCAGCCGCGAAATCGCGACCCAACTGGGCCGGCCCAATTTGAAGGGCTTCTACCTCACGCGCGTTTATCCCGACAGCACGGCCGACAAAGCGGGACTGAAGCCCGGAGATTTTATTGTCGCCGTGGACGGGGAGAAGCTCTCAGCCTCCGGGCCGGAATTCGAGGACGAACTGACCACCTTGATCCGCCAGTACGACGTCGGCAAAACCGTCGAGTTGACGGTGCTTCGCGGCAACCAGGAAACGAAAGTCCCGGTTGAACTGGTGCGCTCGCCGCGCTTGCAGCGGGAAATGAAGAAATACCGCAACAACGATTTCGAGTTCACCGCCCGCAACGTGTCGTTTTTCGACGCGGCGGAGGAACAATGGGACAACGAGCAGCAAGGCGCCCTCATCGAAGAGGTCAAGCCCGGCAGTTGGGGCGAACTGGCGTCACTATACTCCGGCGACCTGGTGGTCGAGGTGGACGGGCAGAGGGTCGATGACGTGGACGGGTTGCGGCGCGTCATGGAAGAGGTGGCGGCGGCGAAGAAGCCGGTGCTGGTCATGAAGGTCCTGCGCGGGATTCATACGGCCTACCTCGAATTCGAGCCAAATTGGAAGAACTGAAAATACTATGCGTCGCACAACAAACTTCATCGTCGTCCTTTTCACACTCTGGGCCGCCTGCGCGCGCGCCGACGAGTTGGCGGACAAAGGCCGGGACATTTTCAAAAAGAACCAGCACGCGGTCGTCACCGTGCAGGTCGTCCTCAAAACCACTTACTCGGGCGGTGGGCGCTCCGGCAACCCCCAGGAAAGCAAGCAGGACATCACCGGCACCGTCGTGGACCCGTCGGGGTTGACGGTCGTGGCGCTGTCGGCCTGCGACCCGGCGGAACTCTACCGCCGCCTTTCCGACGAATACAAGGTGGAGACCGAAGTCGATGACATCAAAATCCTGCTGGACGACGGGACGGAAATCCCGGCGGAAATTGTGTTGCGGGACAAGGACTTTGATCTGGCGTTCCTGCGGCCCAAGACCAAGCCGGCCGCTCCCATGACGGCGATCGATTTGAGCAAATCCTCCCCGGCGGACATGCTCGACCAAGTCATCACGCTCAACCGGCTCAACCGCGCGGCGGGCCGGGCCTACTCGGCATCCGTCGAGCGCATCAACGCCGTCATTCAGAAACCGCGCCTGTTTTACATACCCGACTCGTCCATGAGCACGACCACGCTCGGCTCGCCGGCGTTTGCGTTGAACGGGAACCTGGTGGGGCTGTTTGTCATGCGCGCGGTCAGCGGCGGCAGCGCGCGCAACGTGCGCGAGAACATGACCTCCATCATCATCCCGGCCGAGGATGTTTTCAAAGCCGCCAAACAAGCGCCCGAAGCCAAGCCGGAGGAGCCGAAGGCAGACGTCAAAACGGAAGAGCCGAAGGGCCAAAAAGACCAAAAAGACACGCCCGCCCAGAAGTGAGAGGCGATGCGGCATCTGCGATGTTGAACAGGAGGAAACAGACGAATTATTTGAAGCTTGGGCCATGAACTCCGAACATAGACCAACTGCCATCAGTCTCTTCGCCGGAGCAGGCGGTTGTTCGCTTGGTTTCGGCCAAGCAGGCTATGACATCCTGTTCGCCACAGACATTGACGCCGACGCAGTTGATTCTTATCGGCGTAATTTTCTCGGAATTCCCTGCGAGGCTGGCGACATCCGGCAACTCGCCGCCGATGCCGTGCTTGAGCGCATCGGGCTGAACGCCGGCGAACTCGACATTCTGCTCGGGGGTCCGCCATGTCAGGGTTTCAGCAGCGCGGGCGTGAAGGCTGGAGACGACCCGCGAAACTCGCTGCTCACTCACTACGTCCGACTGCTCGAAGGAATCCGCCCAAAGTGGTTCGTGATGGAAAACGTCGAAGGGCTTCTCACTAACGACGGCGGCTCACACGTTCGCCACACTGTTGCCGCGTTTTTGGAAGCGGGCTTTTCGCTGAACTTGGAAAAGGTCTATGCGCAAGGCTTCGGAATTCCGCAGCGGCGCAAGCGCGTGTTCATCGTGGGAAACAGATTAGGGCACGATTTTTTGTTCCCTGAACCACTGACGCACTTTTCCGGGAGCATCTTCCGCAAAGGAGAAATTACCTTCGCCACCGCTGTTGGCGACCTTCCGCCCGCGGTGGAAGCGCCCGATACAACGCTTGAGTTTCGCCAGCCGCCGCAAAATGAATTGCAGGCTTACTTACGCGGCGACGCCAAAACTGTGACCGACCATTATTCGCCAGTGCTTTCAGAGGTTCAGCTTGAGCGGGTGCGCAACCTGCGGCCCGGACAGACGATGAAAGACTTGCCGGAACATTTGCAGCACGAGTCGTTTCGCAGTGGAGAAGCGGGGTGGCGCGCCTTCGGGTTTGAAAAGGCTCTTTGCCGACGAACCAAGCCTGACCATCACGAGCGCGGCCACGCGAGAGTTTGTGCATCCGATGGAAAACCGATTGCTCACGCTGCGCGAATGTGCGCGACTTCAGACTTTTCCCGACTGGTTCGAGTTCGCTGGCAGCGCAGCCAGCCGAATCCAGCAAATCGGAAACGCAGTTCCGCCGCTGCTTGCCCGCACGGTCGCCGAGTGCATCATGCGGAGCTGCGGATTCGGGGCGCAATACAATGGCGTTGAGCGTCCGTCCCTTCGCATCCGCCTGACACGCTCAGAAGGGATGAGTCCCGCGCTTGCGCGCACCAAATTCCTCCTGACCGAATTGATGGACTCGCGGGTGGAACAGTTGGCTTTGCTCGAACGTCACTGATAGGCCCCATGCCAGCTTCGGCCGACATCAAGAAAGTATTCAGCGCCGCGCGAATTCTTGGCAACGGTGACGATCGCGTCACGCTCTCCGAAAGCGAATTATTGTGTCTCCTGTCTCAATGCTGCCGCGATTTGGCGGTGCCGTCAGCGGTTTCGAGATTGCCGAATCTATCGAGTCCTCCGCCAAGTGCGGATTACTACCGGATTCCACTTGTCTGGTTTCAAACGCCACAAGCTGCGTGTCCCTCCGCACCGGCGCTTATTGAGTGCCTGGCTGCGTGCGTTGTCAAAGAGCCAGACTTCCGGCTCTATTTCGAGAACCTGGCCACGCTTCACAAGCGACGGCTCAAGTATCAGCGCATCCTCTCGTCACAACCGCGTCCGACCATGAACCAGATTGGGCCGCGCAGCCTTCTGGAGTTCGGCGGTGTCGATGACGGCTTGCTCGCGTCGTGGCTTGTTTGGCGGAAGTGGATTTTCGACGTGGACAACCGCGCCGCACAGGAAACCGGCTACCTGTTTGAGCCGGTGTTGGCGAGTTGTTTGGGCGGCCAAGCCGTTGGCTCAAAGAATTCCCCTGTCAAGCGTCTGGACGAACGCGGCGAGCCTACGACCGAAGGCCGTCAGATTGACTGCTACGACGGCGAGAACCAACTGGCCTACGAATTCAAACTGCGTGTCACAATCGCCGCGAGTGGGCAGGGTCGTTTCGCCGAGGAACTTTCTTTTCCACGCGAAGCGCGCGCCGCTGGTCTGACGCCCGTGCTCGTCGTTCTCGATCCCACGCCTTCAGCGCGTCTCGACGAATTGATTGCGGCTTTCAGGGAACACGGCGGCGTTCATTACTGTGGCGCTGACGCGTGGAAGCACATGGATGAAAAAGCTGGAAAGACGATGGCTGCGTTTCTCGAAAAATACATCCGCCCGCCACTGACTGAAATGGCAAAACACGAGGACGCCGGGCCGGAAGCTTTGGAACTCAGTTGGACGGCGGACACCATCATCATCAAAGGCAAGCGAGCCAGCTACGGAATCGCGCGTCGCGGCTGAAGCCCGCGTCCGAGAGGTCAAACGGGGGAGCAGCGGAATCGAATGTTTAGATGCGACCCCGATGGACCGACTGCCAAGCCGGAGGAGCCGAAGGCAGACGCCAAGGCGGAAGAACCGAAGGGCCAAAAAGACGCGCCCGCCCAGAAGTGAGAGGCGGAAATATCGGGGCAGGAAAATGGGTACGTTCTCATCGAAAATTGGTCATCGAGAATTTGTCAATTGTAATTTGTGGGATGAGGTTTGGACAGGATTTACAGGATGAACAGGATGTCCTTGAACAAAGGCGAAAACGGAGTGGGGACTGATTAAATCGTTGAGGGGGAGGAGATTGACCGCGGAATGGGACCTCCGGCCCGATTACGGCGAGCTGATGCGGTAGAATCGGCCGGGGCTGTTCGTCTGCAAGGGTTCGCTGAAATAGAACGAACCGTTGGTCAGCGCGTTGGTCTGGAGCGGAACCCAAACGGGATTGACCAGATCTGTGCAGGCTTCCACCACAATGGGAATGTTGGTCGTCCCAGTAATGTTGAACCCGAATTGATTGCCTTGCACACCAAAGTTGGAGCCGCCCACCTGGATCAACGGGTTCCACAGCACAGTTGAAACACCGGTATTGACAGAGAAGCTGCTCCACCCGGTCGTGCCAGGCAAATAATATGCCGTCGCGTTGGTGTCACCACTAAAGGCCCACCAACCACAGGCGGGAGCGTTGCCGGCGAACCAGATCGCTGTCAGGTGGGTGCAACAGAAAAACGCAGACTGCCCGATGCTGGTGAGGCCGTTGCCAATGGTGACACTGGCCAGGCCGAAGCAGTAATAGAACGCCCCCTGTCCGATGTTGGTGACGCTGCCGGCAATCGAGACGTGGGTCAGGCCGTAGCATTCCTGAAACGCATCGGCCCCGATGCTGGTGACGCCGTTGGGAATTGCGACGTTGGTCAGGCCGGTGCCAAAGAACGCATACTCCTCGATGTTGGTGACGCTGCCAGGAATCGTGACGTTGGTCAGTGTGGTGCATGTAGAGAACGCATCCTCCGCGATGCTGGTGACGCTGTCGGGAATCGTGTAACTTCCGCTTACGCCGCCGGGAAATTGAATGAGCCTGGATTGATTCTTATCGAACAAAACTCCGTTCGTGCTGCTATAGTGGGAATTCTGTGCATCCACAATTATCGCTGTCAGGCTGATGCAGACCCCGAACGCATATTCGCCGATGCTGGTGACGCCGGCGGGAATCGTAACGATGGTCACGTAGGGGGAGTCGTAGAACGCCCACTCCGCGATACCGGTGACCAGCAGGCCGTTGATGTTGGTCGGAATGGCCAAAGTGAAGCCAGTTACGGAATGAGGATAACCGAAATAAGGATAACCAGCATAGCCGCCAGTGATGGTAAGGCTGACGCCATCAGCGTTTGTCGTGTAATCAAAATCGCCCTGCGCTTGCACCGCTGCCGGCGCGGCCACGAGCAGCAAAGCCAAAATAAAGGGCCGTATGGTTTTCATCGTTGTTCGATTGGATAAATGGCCGCTTGAGTCTTGCCCGGGAATTCGGACCTTCCGGCGGCAAGCAACCCTTGGCGCTTGATCGCGCTCATCGTGTATTCAGTATGCGGGAAGCCCGTTCCGGAGTCAATATAAAAAGTGACTGCGCAGACCCGGAAAGGGTGTTGGCTCCTGGCTTCTCGACATTTTGGGTCAGGGGCCGATTGACGAGCAACCCGCAGCGGAGGCGGCGGCCATTTCGCGCTCGGTTTTGAGGCGGAGCTGGCCGCAGGCGGCGTCGATTTCGTCACCTTTCTCGCGGCGCAAGGTGGCGGACACGCCGTGCCGCACCAAGGCGGCCAGAAAGGCCCGCTGCGCGGCTTCGTCGGGCCGCGCCCACGGGAGACCCTCGACTTTGTTGTAGGGGATCAAATTGACCTTGGCGCCAAGGCGATGGGCCAGCTTGGCCAGCGGCGCGGTTTCATCCAAGCCATCGTTGACGCCAGCGATGAGGATGTATTCCAGGGTGATCATCCGGCCCTTTTTTTCCTGGTAGTATTCGCACGCGGCGGTGAGTTCGCGCAACGGATACTTCTTGTTGATGGGCATGATTTTGGAGCGCGTGCGGTCGGTGGCGCCGTGGAGGGAAATCGCGAGGCGGAATTGCGGGGCCTCGTCGGCCAGGCGCCGGATTTGGGGAACCAAGCCGCTGGTGGAAATAGTGATCTTGCGCGCGCCGACCTTGCCGCCCCAGGGAGCGTTGAGAATCCGTAGCGCCTTGAGCAGATTATCGTAATTGGCCAGCGGCTCGCCCATGCCCATGATGACCAGATTGTTGACAATTCGCGCGCCCTCCTTTCCGCCCTCCGCCCGCTCGACCGCGAGGGTCTGGTTGACGATTTCCTCGGCGCGGAGGTTGCGTTTCCAGCCATCCAATCCGCTGGCGCAGAATTTGCAGCCGTAGGCGCAGCCGACCTGGGTGGAGACGCACAGTGTATGCCGGTCGCTCGGTTCGCCGTAGAGGCTGGGGCTGGCGGGAACAAGGACGCTTTCGACCAGCGCGCCGTCGGTCAGGCGCCAGAGGAACTTGCGCGTGGTGTCGCTCGCGCCCTGCCGCCGAACCAGTTCCAGCGCGCCCAGCGCGTAGGTCTGACGCAACTGCTCGCGCAGGACCTTGGGCAGATTGGTCATCTCGTCCCAGGCGGCGGCGCAGCGGTCGTAAAGCCACTCCAACACCTGCCCCGCCCGATAGGCCGGCTGCCCCCACAGCGCCAACTGGCTCAGCAGTTCCTCCCGCGTTTGCGATCGAATATCGACTTCCACACCGCCAATGTATCGCGCCTTTGACGCGGGGGCGACTGTTATCAGGGGCGTGATACCGCGAGGGTCGTTTCGATATGGAGTGCGGCGGCAAGAGGGAACACGGGCGCGACGCCGCTTTGATGCAGCGCGCGATTTCCGCCGCCTCGGGATTTCCAAGCGTTTCTGTAAAGTCGAAAGCGGTGTCGCCGCTGCGCTTTGCCACCGCAGTCCATAAAAGATGCGCTCTGCCGGTTGGTTGTTGACGGCCCTGTGAAACATGTTACACTGCGGCGATGAAAACGATCACAATCCGGGATTTGCGCCAACGCTGGCCGGAGGCGGAGGCGGCGCTGCAGGTGGAAGAAGAAATCCTCATCACCCGCGACGCCAAGCCCGTCGCCAGACTCCTGCCCGTCGCGCCGCCGGAAAACAGGCGCAAACGCTGGGACGCGGACGCGCACCTGCGCTGGCTGAAAAAAGTTTGGGGCGGCAAAATGGCGCCGGACAGTGACGCGGCCCTGGCTCGCGCGCGCGCCGATCGATGGGAGGGGCAATCGACTTGATCTACATTGATTCGAGCTGCCTGATGAAGCTTTTTCGCCCCGCGCCGGACAGCCGGGAGGTGGCGGCCGCGGTCAATCGCGAGGACGCTGTGATCGTTTCACTGCTTGCCGAACTGGAAGTCATCGTCCAATTGAAGGCCGACTGGCTGGCCGGCAACTTGACACGCCCCGGTTGGCGGCGCCTGGAAGCGCGGTTCTCGGCGCTGCGCCACCAGCCTCCCTTTGAGTTTCGCGCGCTCTCCGGCTCGGTTTTCCCGACAGCTTTGCGCCAGCACCGCAACGCCGGCGGCGTTCATTGCCGCACGCTGGACCGCTTGCATCTGGCTGCGATGGAGGAACTCAAATTGACGCGGTTAATGACCCATGACGAACACCAAGCCAATGCCGCGCTCGACCGCGGTTTTGAAGTGATTCGGCCCGGCCGCGACTGAACGCCTTTTGGGGAGCGCGGGCGTCTCGCCCGCCGCTTTCGGCCTCTGGCCGAAAGCATTCCCCTCGGAAAGCAATCGGCGAGACGCCGACTGAGGCGACCGGGACAGTCCCGCTCCCCAATCTCAAACGGAAGATGGCGGATGGAAGAATCATGGCATCTTTCGCCAAAAGTCTATCTACGAATTAGCTCTTTACTCCCCGCTCTCTTTCAAAACCACGAAACGGCTGGCGCCGTTGCTGATCAGGTTCAGCATCAGGCCGCTCTTGGCGTCCGCCGCCTTCAGCGCGTCGCGGAACTGGCGCGGGGTGGAGATGCGCTCGCGGTTGATTTCGGTGATAACGTCCCCCGGCTGGATGCCCTGCTCGGCGGCCGGCGAATCCTGCTCCACCGCCGTGACGATGACACCCGAAACCATTTCGACCCCGTATTGCCGGGCCAATTCCTTGTTCAACGCCTCGACTGTCAATCCTAACGGCGCGGGCTTGGCTTCTCCGGCGGCCGGATGCTCATTGCCGGCCAGTTCCTGCTCGCTCGGCAGCGTGGCGGGAGTGACTTTTATGGAGAGGTGTTTCTTGCCGCGCACCACCTCCAGCACTGTGACCCGCCCCGCCGTTTTGGCCGCGATCTCGTTCTTGAGCTGCCGCGAGGTCTTGATGGCCACGCCATCCACCGCCGTGATGACGTCGCCCGCCTGCAAATCGGACTTCGAGGCCGGGCCGCCGCGTTCGATTTCCTCCACCACGACGCCGTCCTGGGCGTCGGGGGCCAGTTTGCCTTCGAGGTTTTTGTAATCCGAATCGTCTTTCAACTCGCCAATGCGGATGCCGATCCACGAACGGGTGTATTTGCCCTCGTTGATCAAATGATCCATCACCCGTTTGGCCAGGTTAATCGGAATGGCAAACCCGATGCCGGTGTCCGACCCGAAAATCATCGTATTGATGGCGACGACTTCGCCGTAAAGGTTGACGAGCGGGCCGCCGCTGTTGCCAGGGTTGATGCTGGCGTCGGTCTGCATGAAGTCCTGATCGGCGTAGCCCCCGCCCATCTCCCCTTCAAAGGAGCGCCCCTTGGCGCTGACGTGGCCGACGGTCACGCTGTAACTCAAAGTGAACGGCGCCCCGATGGCCAGAACGAACTCCCCCACCCGCGTCGCGTCCGAATCCCCCAGTTTGGCCGGCGTCAATCCCGTCGCCTTGATCTTGATGACCGCCAGGTCCGATTCCGGGTCGGTCCCTTTGATTTCGCCGTCGAACCGCCGGCCATCCTTGAAGCGGACGATGATCTTGTCGGCATTTTCGACGACGTGATTGTTGGTCAGGATATAACCGTCGGCCGAGACGACGATACCCGATCCTTCGCCCTCGACTTTGCGGGCGCGGTTGCGGCGGCGGCTGCCCTGGCCGCCATTGCGATCCTCGAAACGGCGGCGCATCTCCGGCGGCAGCATGTCCCAGAACGAGCCGTCATCCTGGCTGTCCTGCTCTTTGACCTTCTGCGTCACTTCAATCACGACCACCACGGGCGATACCTGTTCGGCGACCTCGATAAAGGCCTCGTTGAGCTGCCGGGCCAGGTCCAGCGGCGAGGGGTCCTTGGCCGTGGCGCGCCCCGTGCCGCCGACCAAAACGGCCGCCACCAGCCAGCAGAAAACCGTGGGTTTAAGTGCTTTCATAATTGCCAACAGAAAGTCCGGACTTTCGAGTCTCTTTCTCATCAAACGTTCAAAATGCGCCGCTTCCGGCATCCGCATTGACTTGCTCCGCCTTCCTCGCTAACATTATGGCCAACGACGGAATGAAAGTGGCCCCATGCAAGAGATAATCGAAAAGCTGCTCGCTTTGCAAGACAGGGATGGACGGATTTTACGCATCCGGGAACAACTGGCGCGGATGGAACCGGAGCGCCAACTGTTCCTGGGCAAGGCCGCCTCCGCCCAAGCGGGCTTGGACACCGCCAAAACCAGCGCCAAACAGATCGAGGCGGACCGCAAAAAACTGGAATTGGAAGTCGAGTCCCACAAGAAACAAATCGAGCGATACGCCCTCCAACAATTCGAAACCAAAAAGAACGAGGAATACCGGGCCTTGGCGCACGAAATCCAGACCTGCAAGGACAACATCACCCGCCTGGAAGACCAGGAATTGGAGTTGATGGAACAGGCCGAAACTCTTCAAAAACAGCTCGCCGCCGCCAGCCGCGATGCCGACGAAATGAGAAAGCTGGGCGAAGGCCAGTTGAAAAACCTGGCTGAGCGCGAGCAAAAGCTTCGCGCCGAATTGACCGCGCTGGAAAGCAACCGCGACCAATTGACCGCGGCCATTGACGACGCGGCCTTGCGCAAATACGAGCGGCTCTTGCACACCAAAGGCGGCAACTCCGTGGTGGGCATTCAGCATGGCGTCTGCGGCGGTTGCCACATGAAGTTCCCCGTCCAACTGATGGTCACCTGCCAGGCGGCGCGCGAATTGGTCACCTGCCCCAACTGCAACCGCATACTCTATTACAGCCCGGACATGGACCTGGCCGTGGCGGAGTGAGGAGTTTATTGAGCAGGCTGGGGGATGGCCTGTAGCCGTGACGCAGCGCAACTCCTTTGGAGTGCGGGGGCAAGCGAAGCGCGACGCCGCTTTTCGTGGTGCCGGACAGGACCATCGCGCATCCCAAGCGCCATCGCACGGAAACCACCCTCCCGAAAAACGTGACCGACCGCAATTCCTTTGGAGTGCGGGGGCAAGTGAAGCGCGACCCCGCTTTGGGTGCTGCTGGGCAGGGCCATCGTGCATCCTACCCTTCTCATCCGCGTCGTGCTGTCCAGTTAATTTGACCTCCTCTCCATCAATGGATTGCGCCTATCCCAATCCGTCATCTTTGTGATCTTTGCGCTCTTTGGCGGCCAATCCCCTCATCGAAGACCTTTTCCATCAACGCCTTACGCGCTCCGCAGGCCATTTTCGCCTTTGTTCCACGATACCCCGCTCACGTTGTCAATCTTGTCAAAACCCGCCTTCCCCATATCCGTGTCAATCCGGCTCGATCCGTGGTTAAAATAAATCTTCAAAAAAAGTGCATTTTTTCCCCCAGTCGGTTTTTCCCTCTCGTGGAAATGTGATCAACTCCTGCGCGTGAAGGCATGGACGATGCCCTTATTGGGAAAATCGCGGGTCGATCAAGCAGGCGCCCAAACCGCCCGCCCCACCCTTTCCCGTCCCCTTCTTCCCAGCGCGCCGCTTTTGGCAATTTCAACAGATAAGATACCCTTATTCATCCGAGCAGGCATTAGGACAACTTTTAAACTATTAACACTATTTTTTTCTTTTCCCTCATTTTATGAACGACAGACCCCGTTCCCCTTTCCCTTTCCCCCCGTCCCCGCTCCAATTACAAATGACAAATTTTCAATTTCCAATTCCCAATGGATTCTCCCGCGCAGAGACGCCGAGTTCGCAGAGAAAAAAGGAAAAATGATTGCCTTCTCTGCGCCCTGCGACTCTGAGCGAGGCTGCCTTTTTAAACTCGCTCACACCCGAAAATCCTCAAAAACCCCGGCAATTGCTGCTATTTGCGACCAGTTGCCGCCACTTGCCCCGCCGCCGCTCACCGTTCACTCGTGATTGCCCCCACTTTTCCCTTTTATGGCAGTGGCTTTGCCGTTACGTTCTCTCGCATGGCTAAACCTGTTTTAGGCCGCGGGTTGACCGCTCTGCTCGCCAGCCCCGGCGCGCCGGCGCAAGCGGCGGAGAGTGCGTTTCAGGCTCCTCCGCCCGCCGCCGCCGCGGGAGGCGAGGAGGTTCGCCGGGTCCCCGTGGCAAACGTGCGCCGATGCCCGCTGCAGCCACGCAAGAATTTCTCCGCCGAGTCCCTCCAGGAATTGGCCAACTCGATCAAGGAGCAGGGCATCGTCCAGCCCCTCATTGTCCGCCAGCGCGGCAACATCTTCGAGCTGATCGCCGGCGAGCGCCGCTGGCGCGCCGCCCAAATCATCGGCCTGGCTGATGTCCCCGTCATCGTGCGCGAAGCCGATGACCGCGCCGTGTTGGAGCTGGCCCTGATCGAAAACCTGCAACGCGAGAATCTCAATGCCATCGAAGAAGCCCAGGGCTACGCGCAATTGATCGGCCAGTTCCAGTTGACCCAGGAAGAGGCCGCCGGCAAGGTCGGCAAAAGCCGCGCCGTTGTCGCCAACGCCCTCCGCCTCTTGAAGCTGGCGCCCGAGTTGCAGGACTATGTCCGCGACGGCCGCCTTTCCGTCGGCCACGCCAAGGTCATCCTGGGACTCGACGCCCCCCAGGACCAGCGCATCGCCGCCGAGCGCGTGCTCAAGAAATCCCTCAACGTCCGCCAGACCGAGGAACTGGTCGCTTCCCTGCAGCACGCCGCCGTTCCGGGCAACGGCCAGCAGGCCGCCCCGCCCGCCCCCATCCGCGACGCCCACTTGGCCGACTTGCGGAATAAAATCCAGGCGCGCTTCGGCACAAAAGTCATGCTGCGCTACCGCGCCGGCAAAGGCGCCATTGAAATCAGGTTTTTCACCGATGACGACCTGGCGCGCATATTAAAGGTGGCCGGCATTGACCTCGATTGATTTTTACCCATAAGGGCACTTTTACAAATAACATGATGAACACACTGGAACTCCGCGCCTCCTGCGCGCAAACCCTTCTGGCCAACACCGCCAAGGCCGCTCACCTCACCGCCTTTGTCGGCCTGGATGGTTTCGTGGATGAAATCCTGCACGTGGTGGACAAGCGCGAGAGCGCCGAAGTCTATCACCGCCTCCCCACCATCGCCCAATTCGCGCAAAGGCTCGCCGCCGCCGCGGGCAAAAGCACCAACGTCGAATTGGTCACCCAAATCACCAAACTCGGCGGCAACGGCCCCATCATGGCCAACGCCCTGGCCGGGTTCGGCCTCAAGGTCACCTATCTGGGCAACCTAGGCTTTCCCAACCTCCATCCCGTCTTCCGCGAGTTCGCCAAACGCGCCGAGGTCCATAGCATCGCCGAACCCGGCACGACCGACGCGCTCGAATTCGACGACGGCAAAATTATGATTGGCAAACACACCTCTCTTAAGGATGTCACTTGGGAAAACATCCTCGCCCGCTTCGGACGCGACCGTTTCACCGCCAAGTTCGCCGCTTCCGACCTCATCGGGTTTGTCAACTGGACGATGCTTCCTTACATGAGCAATGTCTGGGAATCCATTCTGAAGGAGATTTGCCCCTCATTAAAACCCCCGCGGCGGATCATCTTCTTTGATCTCGCCGACCCCGAGAAACGGACGCGGGCCGACATCCTGCGCGCGCTGGAATTGATCGGCCGTTTCGAGGCCCACTTCAACGTCATCCTGGGCCTGAACGAAAAGGAAGCCCACGAAATCGGCGATGTCTTCGGCGTCAAGCCCAAGGGGGCCACCCCGCGGGCGTTGGGCGATTTTGCCGTGCAACTGGCCAGCCGCATCCAAGCCGGCACACTGGTCGTCCATCCCGTTACTTACGCCGTGGCCGTCACCGCCGGCAAACTGGACCTGGCCGACGGCCCCTTCACCCCCAAGCCCTTGATCACCACCGGCGCGGGAGACCATTTCAATTCCGGCTTCTGCCTGGGCAAATTGCTCGGTCTGGACAACCGGATGAGCCTGCTGACGGGCGTCACCACCAGCGGCTACTATGTGCGCACGGCCCAAAGCCCCTCCATCCCGCAAATCGCGGATATGATGCGCCTGACCGCGCCATGAGCTTGGAAGTCGTCCAATACGGCCATCCGGCCCTCCGCCAAAAGGGCGTTCGCATTGAGAAAATCACGCCGGAGATTAAAAAACTGATCGCCGACATGTTCCAAACGATGTACGCCGCCAAGGGCGTCGGCCTGGCGGCGCAGCAAGTCGGGCGACCTTTGCAGTTGACAGTCCTGGACGTGCGCGGCGTCACCGACCGCCCCTCCACCCTCGAACGCGAAGGCAAGGCGTCCGAACCGGCCAGCTTCATGCCGCTGGTCCTGATCAATCCCGAAGTCAAGCCGCTGGGCGAGCCGGAGGCCGCCACCGAGGGATGCCTGAGTTTCCCGGAGATTTTTGCGCAGATCAAGCGCCCCGGCAAGGCGGAGGTCCGCGCCCTCAACGAGAAAGGCGAGCCGGTTGAATTCCGTTGCGGCGGTCTGTTGGCTCGCGCCATCCAGCATGAAATGGATCACCTCAACGGCGTCCTCTTCATCGACCGCATGACCCGCGCCGACAAAGACGAGCTCAAGTCGCAGTTGGACGAGATGCAGGCCAGGACCAAAGCCGCGCTGAAGGCCAAAAAGTGAGCGACTGGGAACGTCCGCTTGCCGTCGCGCTTGCAACGGTGCGAACTTCTGTCATCATACCGCCCTGTTGGCGCCGGAGCGTAGCTCAGCCTGGTAGAGCACTTGGTTTGGGACCAAGACGTCGCAGGTTCAAATCCTGTCGCTCCGACCATCTTGCCACGCCTTCACATCCGGGCGTAATCTGTCACGTGACTGACTGAACGTGATTGCTCCGGCGCCTGAAACGACAAAAATGAAGATCGTCAAAATCGCTTATGACGCTGCGCTGCTCTGCGCGGTGTTGAATTTGAATTTGGCGTTGGCCCAGACGCCACGCCCAGCGCCGCCCGCCCGCGATCCGAACACCCCGGGATATGTCACGGCCACCGAATTGCCCGACTGGACCAATCCTCCGCCGGATACGGACGGAAACTTCATCATTGGCCCGACTCACAAACGGGCGCCGGAAATGACCGCGCATGAAGGTGTCCCGCAGGGAAAGGTGTATAACTTCAACATGAGTTCGGTTGACAGCAAAATTTTTCCCGGCATAGCTCGCGACCCAAATACTTTTGGCACAGTGGATCCCGCCGACCCTGTCAAATTAGTGGTGACTACCAGCCACAAGGCTCCCTACACACGTCGGGTGGCGGTTTATGTGCCGGAGCAATACGTTTCCGGCATGGCCGCCCCCTTCATTGTCGGGGCCGACGGGATTGACCGCGTGTTGTTCACCGCTTTGGAAAACCTTATCGCCAGCAATCGCGTGCCAGTGATGATTGGCATCTCCATCGGCAACGGCGGCGGTGACGCCCAAGGCAGCGAGCGCGGACTGGAATACGACACCATGTCCGGCCTGTATGCGGAGTTTGTCGAGAACGAGGTGCTTCCGCTGGTGGAACGCAACTGCAATGTAAAGTTGACCAAGAATCCCGATGGCCGCGCGACGATGGGCGGCAGTTCCGGCGGTGCCGCGGCATTCACCATGGCGTGGTATCATCCGGACCTCTACCACCGCGTTCTTACCTATTCGGGCACCTATGTGAATCAGCAGTGGCCATATAATCCGGACACCCCGCACGGCGCGTGGGAATTTCATGAACACCTCATCCCGGACAGCCCGGCCAAGCCGCTGCGCGTCTGGATGGAAGTCGGCGACCAAGACCTTTTGAATCCGAATGTCATGCGCGATAACATGCACGACTGGGTCGTCGCCAATGAGAACATGGCAAAGGTGCTCGCCGCCAAAGGTTATCATTACCAGTTTGTCTTTGCCCGCAACGCCGGGCACACTGATGCCAGCGTGAAACAACAAACCTTGCCCGAGGCTTTGGAATGGTTGTGGAAGGATTACAAACCGCAGACCAAGTAACGTGAAAGGAAGTCAGTATGCGAATTTCGAATCTGCTGTTGGCGTTTGCGTGCGCCAGCATGCCGGTCGCGGCTCACGCCCAAAGCGTCAAACTAACCATGATCTACGCCTTCAGCAGGCAATACGGCATCGGAACTTACAACGGCGTTCCTATATCCACGAATGTCGAAGGGGCGAACCCAGAGTCCTCCTTGGCGTTCGGCCCCGATGGCTGCCTTTACGGGACGACCTCCCGAGGCGGCTCCAACGGCTTCGGAACCATCTTCCGCATTACGACCAACGGCGCTCTGACTCTCTTGGGAACCTTCTCCGACCCGGATAATGTCGGACGTAATGCGGGCCTCACATTAGGGCCCGACGGCAATCTCTATGGCACCACCCTCCTTGGCGGCACCAACGGCGGTGGAGACGTGTTTCAGGTCACAACCAACGGAGCCGTTTCCACCATTTATTCATTCAGTGCCATTCCAGACGACCTCACCAACTCGGATGGCTCGGCTCCCAAGGTGGCCTTAACTCTTGGCCACGACGGCTGTCTTTACGGAACGACCGTCGAAGGAGGCGCTTACGGCGAGGGAACCATCTTCAAAATCACGACCAACGGAAACTTGGCAACGCTAGGCAATTTTGATCTTCCCGCCGACGATGGGGAGTACAGCATGGGACCTTCATCGTTGACGATTGGTCAGGACGGCAATTTTTACGGCACAACCTCGTCTGGCGGCTCGAACAACGGCGGAACCTTTTTTCGGGCGACAACCAACGGCGTGCTGACGACAATGTATTCGGGCCCAGGCGTGGGTTCATTCCCTACCGTCGGATTGACTCTGGGACCAGACGGCAATTTCTACGGATCGACCGCTAACGGCACCGGCATTCCAGGAACAATCTTCCGAGTAACGCCTGGCGGCGCGCTTTCGACGCTGGTCAACTTTAATAACACCAATGGCGCTGCTCCTTCCGGCGTGTTGGCCCTTGGGCAGGACGGCAATTTCTACGGGACGACTCTCTATGGCGGAACCAACAGCTACTGGGGAGGAACGATCTTCCGGCTGACAACCAATGGACAATTCACTTCGCTCTATTCTTTCGCCGGGTCCTCGAATGAGGCCTCCACCAATGCCGACGGAGCCAGCCCCAGCTCGACTTTGACGCTGGCTCCGGACGGCAGTTTCTACGGCACGGCGTTTACGATGGGCCCCAACGCAAGCGGCACGATTTTCAAACTGACGATACTGCCGCCGACCCTGGCCATCCAGTCGATTCCAGGAAATATCCTGCTGACATGGGACGACCCAACCTATGGCCTTCAAGCCGCGACGAACATCGACGGTGTCTTCACCAATATTCCTTCCGCCGCCAGCCCTTTCACCAACGCCATCCTCCCCAACAGCCAGTTCTTCCGCCTGGTGAGAAATTGAGGTTCGTCGGCACTGGACTCGATGGTGGTGTTTCATTTGCCTGGTCGTGCCCCAATCCTTGGCGAATCCTGGGTTGTGACGGCATCGGTAACGGTTTGTGACGGCAAATGTGACGGGTTAAGTGCTTGACTATCAACGAATGTTACGGTGTGACGGCTTTTTTGGGGGGAAGGGTATGCCACGGCCCAAACTTCCGCATCCAATTCACCTATTGGGTGAACCAGCAGGCATATCGTTAATGATTCGGATGTGTGGCGCGGACAATTATTCTTTGACCCGGCTTATTGTGAAAACTATGTTGCCGGGATGAACGGGAGCAATCCAGCCGCGCCACCCGCGCCAACTGCGCCCTCGCCGCGCCACCTGATGCCAGCGCCGCCCTCACGGGCGTTCGCCGGTCGCGCTGGCCATTCCCTCATCGCTTTCCTGGCGACGGCACGAGGGTTGATCGCGTTTTCGATCATTACTTTTGGGGTCTTCATAACCAAGTTCGGTGTGGCGCGCGATGTCACCTTTCCGGCCATTTACCATGAGCAGGCGCGCAGCGGCAAACAGGTGCTGCCGATGTTCCTGTTTATCTCGGCGGCTTTGGGCCTGGTGGTGATCGGGCAGACGATCTCGCTGTTGAAGGAAATAGGAGCCACCGCTTACCTGGGTCCCATCATGGTGGCCGTCGTGGTGCGGGAACTTGGCCCTTTGTTGACGGCCATGCTGGTCCTGGCGCGCTCCGGCACCCGCAATGTCATCGAACTGGGCACGGCCCGCGCGCTGGGCGAGGTGGAAGCGCTCGAAGCCTTGCGCATTGATCCCATTCATTATCTGGTCATGCCGCGGGTCATCGGCATGGGCATGGCCGTGTTTTCACTGACGATTTATTTCATCATCGGTACGCTGGTCAGCGGTTATCTCTTCGCGTTCGTCACCAACGTTCCCTTGCGCCCCGACGAATATGTTCACCAACTGACCGACGCGCTCAGCGGTCTGGATTTTGTCGTCCTGGCGATCAAATCCAGCCTTTTTGGCGTGGTCATTGCCATTATCACCTGTTATCACGGGCTGGCGCAGCCGTTGCGATTGGAGGAGGTTTCGCGCGCCACGATTCGCGCGGTCGCGCAAAGCGTCGTCGCATGCGTGCTGCTCGACGCGGTCTTCATTGTTGTTTACCTGTTTGCCTGATTATGGACAATGCCCGCATCAAACCCGAGGTTCCGGTTATCGAAATGACCGGCGTGTCGGTCGGATCGCGGGCAAACCCGGACTTGCCCTTCTTGGAGAATGTGAATTGGTCGGTCCGGCCAGGGGAGTACTGTGTGATCGGCGGCCTGCACGGCTCGGGAAAGACCGATTTCTTGTCACTGATTGCGGGACTGACGCCGCCCCTTCAGGGCAGCTACCGGTTGTTCGGACAGGAAATGCCGGTGCAGGGCGACAAATTTCTTGCCGAACGATTGCGCATCGGCCTGGTCTTTGACGGCGGGCAGTTGTTCCATCGCTTGACCATTGAAGAGAACATTGCCCTGCCCCTGCGTTATCACCGCATCCTGGCCCGAGCCGACCTCGACCAGAGCGTCAATACTATGCTCGAACTGACCGGACTTTCCCCGCAGGCCGGACGCCTCCCGGGCCAGGCGGGGCGCGCCTGGCAGAAACGGGCTGGGCTGGCGCGCGCGCTGGTGTTGCAGCCGGAAGTTCTGCTGCTGGACAATCCGCTGGGCGGGCTTGATTCCCACCATGTCCAATGGTGGCTCGGCACGCTCGACCAGTTGTCATCGGGCAGCCGCTTTTTCGAGGGACGGCCCATGACGCTGGTGATAACGGCCGAGGATTTGCGCCCGTGGAGAAACCGCCCGGCCAGCTTCGCCATTCTAAAGAAGCGCCAGTTTTGTCCCCTTGGCCACCATCCGCAGTTAGGGCGCCTGACCGACCCGCTGGTCAAAGAATTGCTGGCGGAACCGCTCGGCGCCGAGTGAAATAAAGGAACAACTATGCCACTACAAGATCTGACCCCGCAACTTCGCACCCGCCTCAACCGCGCGGAAAGAATCATGGGCTGGTTCATGATCGCCGCCATCGCGCTGGTGGTTGTGGGCTTCGGCTATTTTCTCTACCGCACCGCCGAACAACGGGGATGGTTTGAGGTCAAAGCCCCTTTTTTCACCTATGCGGACTCTGGCGAGGGACTGGCTGTGGGCGACCCGGTGCGGTTGATGGGTTTTCCCATTGGACGCATCACCGAGATTGCTCCCATGCCGCCTCGGGGAAAGGGATCCGATCATAACGTGCGGATCAAATTCCTGGTGGTGGGGACCAATTACAATTACATCTGGAACGGGAATTCGCGCGCCAAATTTGTTGACACGGGTTTTATGGGAAAACATCTGGACATCACCAAAGGAACCAACGGATACGGCGTGTACGCCAATTATCCCGTCGCGGAAATGACGCTGGCGAACATCAAAGATTCCCCGCATTTGGACAAATTGAGGCTGGGCGAGGACCTTTACCAAGGGACCAATCTGGTCAGCAAGGCCTGGGTGGCGCTGTCCACCAACGTGGACAAATTCGCCGGCTTGGGATTGTCCAACGTATGGACGATTGACACGACCGCTCGGACCAAAAAGATCGCCGCCGTCTGGAATGACCTGCAATCACACTACGAACCCTTCGCCGGAACCAATGCCTATGTCCTGCCGCCGGACGAATCGCCCGCGATCATGGACCGCGTGCAAGGCATTGTGGCGCAGGTGGAGGCGGCCTTGCCGAATTTCCTCGCGCTGACCAACCAGATCGCCGCCACGCTTGCCAACAGCGTGCAATTGACCTCGAACCTCAACGCTGTCGCCGCCTCCATCCGCCCGGCCGTCAGCGACGTGGCGGCCATCACCGCCAACCTGCGCGATCCGCATGGAACGCTGGGCGAATGGCTCATCCCCACCAACTTGAACGCGCAGCTTGCCGCCACCCTGCTGAACGCCAACGGCGCGATCACGAACGCCAACGCCACCCTCACTGATGTCAATACGAATCTTGTGATGGTGTTTGACGATGTGGGACAGTCGCTCGAGAATCTGGCCGGCATCACCAGCAATTTGAACCACCAGGTCCAGGTCAACTCCAACATGCTCAGCCAGATTTCCAAAATCATTGTCGATAGCGACAGTTTCGTCCAGGGCCTCAAGCGGCACTGGCTTTTGCGTTCAGCATTCAAGCCGGCCAAGACCAACGCCCCGCCGCGGCGGCGCGATTAAAGGCGCGCCGAGGACAGAGGGCGGGGGGCGGGGGGGTTAAATGCGGACCGGAGGCGATTGGGATTATTTGCTTACGGCTGGCGCAGCAGATAGAACCGCTGTGGCTCGCTGGCGTTGATGGCATTGGAAACGCTGAAGTTGCCATTGCCGTCAAAGTTGCCGCCGCCGACTTGCGTCCAATTGCTCGGTGGCATCGCCACGTTGGTGGAGGACAGAAGCTCGTATGGGCCGCCCGGCAAACCGTTTGTGCCGCTGAACACCACGTTGCCACCGGCAATCGAAGCCTGGACGATTTGCGGTGGCGGAAGCGCCGGTGTCGTCGCACTGGTTTGGGCCGAGTTGGCGCTCTCGCCGGCGGTATTTAGCGCCGAGACGGCGTAGTAATAGGTTGTGCCATTGGCCAAACCGATGTCGGTGTAATTGGTCGTGATTACGTTCGTGACAGTGGCATAAGGCCCGCCGCTGACGGTCGCGCGCTTCACATTGTAACTGATGGCTCCACTGGAGGCCGCCCAGCTCAAAGCCACTTGCGATTCCATAGCTGTGGCGGTCAAGCTGCCAGGCGCGCCCGGCAAGGCCGGCCAGTTTGGAGCCGTCACGTTGTCGAACATGGCCGTGCATAAGCTTGAGTTGTTGTGGGCGGTGACCGCCAAACCAATGTAGGCGCTGGACGCCATGGTGAACGTCTCTGTTCCAAGCTCAGTCCAAGTCACTCCATCCGGGGAACGGTATCCCGTGAACGTGCTTCCGCTCCGAACCAGTTTGACCCAGTAAGGCGCGCTCAGGCCGGTGGTGTTGTTATTGTAGCTGTCACCACCGGTGCTGGAACGATATTGCCAGGTCACGCCATTGCTCGGAGTCACCGCAATGAAGGCGTTCGCCGCATTCGACGCCAGGCTTGCGCGGATCATGACGCCGGCTTTGGACCATGGATCCACATTTTGCAAGGTGGGAACGCGGGCAACGATGGTGCAATTTCCGGTCACAGGCACATAAACAAAGCGGAAGGCGTCGGCCGTGCCCCAGATGTCCGCCCCGCTTCCAGTCACAGAAAACACGCCGTTGCTGTAAGTGGCGCCGCCCGCCAGCCCGACGGCGCCGATGTCCTGCGATAACCATGGATAAGGCAAAGGCAAATTCACCGTCGCTTCCGGGCTGCCGGAACTTTCCAGGCCACCGATTATGGCGCTGACCACGTAGTAGTAGTTTATGCCGACGGCGACGACGGTGTCGGTAAAATTGGTTGCAGTCAGGCCGCGGGCAATGATGGAGTAAGGCCCGCCGCTGACGGTTGAACGCTTGACGTTGTAACTCGTCGCGTTGGTAAGCGCGTTCCACGTGAGGTTGACCTGGCCGCCGGGTGCCGCCGTCGCGGTCAAGCCTGTGGGGCCGGCCACCGATGGCCAGCCGGGCGCACTCACGTTGTCAAACGTCGCCGTGAATGTGGTCGTCACCGGGTTATTATAATAGCCGGTGCCATTGTCGTTGGCACAGACAGCCATCCCAACATATTCCGTGTCCCCCATGCTGACCGTTGTCGTCCCCAATTGAGTCCAGTTCACTCCGTCCGGGGAATAATACCCTGTGAACCTGCTCCCGCTCTGCGCCAACGCCACCCAGCAGGGCACAACGACATTGGTCACGTTGTTGTCAAAGCTCCCCGGGACGCCGTCACTCGTACGGTGTTCAAAAACCACGCCGTTGGTCGTCGGCGTCATCCCGATAAAGACGTTGGCGGCGTCGGCGTTCAAACTGTCGCGGATCGTCACCCCGGCCTTCGACCACCCATTTCCGCCTTGCAGGGAGACGACGCGGGCAACGAAGGTGCAATTCCCGCTGTTGTTGGTCGCATACACGAACCGAAAATCGTCAAACGTGTTCACGGTGTAGGTGTAGGACGCGTCGTAGTCGCTCCCGGACGCGGTCACTGTAAACACGTTGTTGCTGCAACTCTCGCTGCCGTCCACGCCAACGATACCCATGTCCTGCGCCGCCCACGGCGGCGGCACATTGGCCGCCGGGGTCGCGCTGACTTGGGCCGAGTTCGCGCCCTGGCTGCCCGGGGACACCGCCGTCACCACATAGTAATACGTCGTGCGACCCGCCAGATCGAGGTCCGTGTAATTCGTCGTGGTCACGCTGGCAACGGTCGTGTAGGGCCCGCCACTGAGGATGGATCGCCCAATGTTGTAACCCGCCGCGTTGCTGGCAGCCTGCCAGTTCAACGCCACCTGCTCCATGCCCGCGGTCGCCGTCACCCCCGCCGGCACGGACGGCACCAGCAACCCGCCGGCGCAGATAATGTTGGCAAAAGTCGCCGTGTTAAAGGTGGAGTTGTTGTTGTCAAACGCCAGTCCCCCGTAATTTGAGGCCCCCAGGCTGATCGTCGTTGATCCCAACTGCGTCCAGTTCACGCCATCCACTGAATAAGACCCGGTCAACGCGGCGCCGCTCTGCACCAGCTTCACCCAATACGACTCGCTCAAGCCAGTCACGCGGTTGGAGCTGCTGCCGCCGCCCTCGCTCGAACGGTATTGAAAAACCACGGTGTTGCCCGGCATCACCCCGATAAAGGCGTTGGCCGCGTTGGTGTTCAAACTGTCACGGATCATCACCCCGGCCATGGCGTTCGCGTTTGTGTTTTGCGCCAGACTGACTTGCGCAATGAAAGTGCAATTGCTGCTCATGGACTGATAAACATAATGGAACTCGTCGCCCGAGCCCCCGATGCCACTCCCGGACGCGAGCAAAGTCAACAGGCCGCCGGCGTAAACCGCGCCACCGGCCACGCCCACCGACCCGATGTCCCGCTGCTGCCACGGCGGCGGCACATGGCCTGCGGCGCTGACCGTGCCGAACACGCCGTTCGAGAAATTGTTCCAACTATAGGTTTTCCCGGAAACCACAATGCTTCCACTCCCGCCCAGGCCGGAAAAATTGGTGCCGCTGGCGGCACTGCCGTTGATCTTCTGAAGCGTGCCAACTAGGTTGAAGTCCAAAGTGCTGCTACTTCCGCCACCGCTTATTGTGGGGTTGATTGTCGGCAAGCCAGTGACATGCATTTTGGAGCCATCAGAAAGTCCGTAAGCGGTGGTGAGTATTTGTCCGGCTTCCCAGACAGTGGCGGGAAAAGCCAAAATCAACGGCCCTCCGTTAAACGTGCCGGTGTTTGTATAATAGATACAGTTATTGCCCGGAGGGCCAAAGCCGCCGGCAAACAAGACATTCATGCCTTTGGAGTTGCATGCCATCGTGCCCGTATTGTAAATAATATGGTTGCCGTTGTCGGCGTCATTTTCCATCCACAAGACGGCCCAACCATCGCCATTAACGGAGTAATTGGTGATCATCCCGCTGTTGTAGAAAGATTCGTTGTAGCCCTGAACGCCGTAGTAAAAATCACTGGCGTTGCCAACGGGACTGTCGTTTTCGCAAGACATGAAGCCGGTGTTCTTGAAGGTGTTCGGAGCGTTATTCCAGCAGGTGAAAACCTGGGCCGTGTTGGTGGCACTGGTGGAAGGGCAGATGGCAATTAAAGTGCCATTGTTTTCGACGTAAATCGGATTGCCGCCGCCCGTGCCAATGGTGTAAGCAAAAGCCTGGTTGGAGGTAACCCCTTCCGTGCCGGCATAACCAACCGCCTTGACCGTCCCGTTGTTGACGACAATCACATTGTTCCCACACTGAATGCCGCTCGCGTAATATGGAGCGGCCGCGCTGATCGTCGCTCCGGCATTGTTGGTGATCGTGACTCCCGATGAGTTCTGATAAACCCCATATGCCACGCCATCGTGATTTGTCAGTTCCCCGTCTATCAAGCCCGAATTGTTGATGGTGACAGCCTGTAGCGAAATAATTCCATCCCCCTGCGCCTCGCCGGTGCCCGAGACAATGCTTTGCATGGTTCCACTGGAATTATTGTTGATGGTGGCCCCGTCGGCGCCCCAATCAAGCACCCCTACTCCCCAATAGTAATTCCCCGCCCAAAATGCCAGCGGGCCTGTGTCTCCAGGCAATGTGGAGGTGTTGTAGATCAGCGACGCGGAATTATTGAGAGTCATCGAATTGCTGATCCATGTGTTGCCATAGTAGTAGTCTGTTCTCCCAGGCCAATACGGCCCGTTTGTGGCGCTAAATGACGCAAGCGCGCTTGATGCGGTCAATGCGCAGAGTGCTGCCAGGAGCCCTGCTCCTAGAACGAAGCGTTTCATAGCATTCCACCGACGGCCTGCTGTCTGATGCCCGTCCTTCCGGTTTGGGGATTTGGTTGCATTTGATCTCATGTTTTTTATTTCGTTTTACTTTCTTGATTCTATTTTGTGACCGCGTGAACGATGTTTACGGCTGGCGCAGCAGATAGAACCGCTGTGGCTCGCTGGCGTTGATGGCATTGGAAACGCTGAAGTTGCCATTGCCGTCAAAGTTGCCGCCGCCCACTTGTGTCCAATTGCTCAGCGGCATTGCCAAGTTGGTGGAGGACACAAGCTCGTATGTGCCGCCCGGCAAACCGTTTGTGCCGCTGAACACCACATTGCCACCGGCAATCGAAGCCTGGACGATTTGCGGTGGCGGAAGCGCCGGTGTCGTCGCACTGGTTTGGGCCGAGTTGGCGCTCTCGCCGGCAGTGTTTAGCGCCGAGACGACGTAGTAATAGGTTGTGCCACTGGCCAAACCGATGTCGATATAATTGGTCGTGGTTACGTTCGTGACAGTGGAATAAGGCCCGCCGCTGACGGTCGCGCGCTTCACATTGTAACTGATGGCTCCGCTGGAGGCCGCCCAGCTCAAAGCCACTTGCGATTCCATAG
>JBEKSF010000098.1:0-22488 GCA_049517295.1 Verrucomicrobiota bacterium | reverse complement strand
GCTCACCCGTGCCACCGATTCGCCGTCGATCTTCACCTCGTAGTTGCCAGGCACCAGGCCCGTCACCCGCAATTCGTAGCGGCTGAGATCATCGAGCACTGGCGCGAGCTTCAACGCCGGCTCGGCACGGGCATCGACAGGCATGTTCGCTTCGCGAATTGGGCTACTTCTATAATTGACAGATGAAAACGAGACTCACGAAACGCAATCGGCGCGACCCCAACCAGCCCGAGCTTGTCGGTTTGATCTGGCGGCCCAAGCAACATCAGTTCCGGCTTCGCGTCGGCGATGTCATCCGTGTTGAGAAACGGCTGTGCCGAGTTGTCAGGGTGAATGAGTGCGCGGCGGTCATTCTTATGAACCGACCAGTCCGCGACTTTAAAACCCGCATTGACAAGCCCGTCCGGTTCCAGCCGCCACCCACCTTGGTGCGGATATGTTCCAACTCAGACGTTGAAATCCTTAACCGGAGGGCGCGATGAGCACATACGCATACGAGCGCATCGGGCGGAGCTTGGAGGGGTATTCCGTCAGCTTGCCGAGTGGCACCCATCCGCAGAACGGCGACGAAGGAAGGAGGAAAGGAAGGCAAAACGATGAGCCGAGTTTACCGCGCCTTTTCCCTGCGGCCGCCGTTGCAACCCGTACAGCAGCTTTGGGCACGCTCGCCCGGTCAATTTTTCCCTTGAACTTGAGGCGGCCACCATTGGCCGCGTTCATCTCGTTCACCGCCAGGACCGAGGAGGCCCCATCCAGCATGTCCAGATCAAGCGCCTCTTTGATGCGACGCGTGAACGGTCGAGCCTAATTCGTTGGCAATCATCGAGAAGTCGGAATAGTAAACGCCACAATTGGTGACCGCGATCTCGACTTGTTCCAAACAACTGGACGGCCGATTGGCTGATTTCGTGAGGCAGCGCTATGCGAATTGGGACAGCGGTATTGGCGCGAGGATCGAGAAAGGCGAGGTCACCCTGGCTGATCTCGAGGCCTGCTTGTTGAAGAAGTGCGATTCCGCCCCGAACACCAGCGGCCTGCCAGGAATTCCTCGAGAACCTCATCAACGAGTTTATTTGAGCTGTCGTTTTTCCGGCGTGAGGCGGAATTTAGACGTTGCCGACCGTCCTCTTGCCGCTAAACTCACGACTTATGCGCCGCGCAAATTTGTCCCTTTGCACAGCCAGCCTCCATCTTTTCGCGGCGATAGGATTCGTCTCCATATCAGTGTTTGTTCTCGGTATTCGGGCGCAGCCAGCCACACCGTCAGAGGGACCTTCCGGCGTCTCGCTGTTGGTTACGAATCTCCACCAGTTATCCAAACTACTCGACTCCCCCTCGCGAATGATTGCAGACGTCCGCTTGAATGTCCTCGTTTGTTCCGCGAGCCGGGCGGAGATCGGTGTGGTCGCGGTAATGGACAAAACGGGAAGCGAGGTTTTTGAGTTGGGACCTCGCAGCGTTCCAATCGCGCCCGGTGACGTCGTCCACATCGAAGGCCAGCGCTGCCTTTTTCGGCGGCGGGGAATAGGAGTCGAGATCACCAGGGCGCCGGATATTGACGACGACGGGACGCACGGACTCCGGACGGTCACCGCGGAGGTGAGACTCACTGCCGGCCTCCACGCCTTTCAATTGGATTACTTTCAACTTCTCGGCGCGTATGGTTTGGAATTAACCTGTCGATTCCCCGATGGTTCGGTTCGGAAGGCAGACCAGTTTTTGGTCGGACCCAACGGCAGTGTTCCGCTTGGAACCAACGTGGCTGCCGGGGTGAATGCGGCTTACTACGAAGGCAGTTGGTTGGACGTGCCGGACTTTGCGCTTTTTCAACCAGTCAAAACGGTGACAACCACCAACCTGAGTCTGACCTTAAGGCCACAGGACGAGCTGTTCGGGATTCGTTTCAAAGGGTTTTTCTCGGCTCCAATGGACGGAAAGTACACCTTTGATCTGGAATCTGACGATGGAAGCTTGCTCTTTCTGGAAGCGCCCGAACTTCCATTGACGACAATAGGCCATGAAGATGTTCCGTCCGCAATCGTCTCATCGTTGCATGCGCCTATGACTGATTCCGAGGCGTCTAAGTGGATGACTGTCGAAGGCCGGGTGGTTTTTGATTCCAGATCCGGAAAAGGAATGCAGTTCGAGCTTCGGTCCCAACCAGATTCCATTTGGGTCATGGTGGCAGACGGCGGAGAACTGGATCCTACGCGCCTCCTGAATTCTCGAATTCGTGTTACCGGAGTCGGTCGAGCTGTAATGACTCCGAGGCGAGATAAGGTGCTCGGAGAGTTATCCGTTGCCACATCCAGTGATATAGCGATTTTAGAGGATTCGGCGGGGGCGATTGCCGCTTCCGGCTCCGTTCCAACGCTTGTCGCTGTTGGGCAGATTCAGAGCCTGACCAAGGAGGAAGCAGCTCGCCAATTGCCTGTCAGGATTCACGGTGTCGTGACATCCGTCGGACCCGCTGGATTCCAGTTCATGTCCGTTCAGGACGAAACTCGTGGTATCTTTGTCCGGCTGCCATCGTCCGGTGATTCGGTTGCCGCTGTGGGCCAACTTTGCGATGTGGCCGGTTACACCGCCGCGGGCGATTTCGCTCCGATTGTCGTTGCCGAACATGTCATTCTCTTAGGGAGGGGACAAATGCCTTCGCCTGCGCGTCCCACGTGGAAGGAGTTAATCAACGGCAGCATGGACGTCCAATGGGTTGAACTTCAAGGGCTGGTTACGGCTGTGGAGAGTAACAGCCTGGCTCTCCTTCTGCCTGAGGGAGTGCTCCATATTGAAGGCGAGGCTTGTTCCGAGTCGCAATTGCGGCCTTTCGAGAAAACGGTCATCCGTATTCGGGGTGTGCTCTTCGCGGCATGGAATACCAACCGCACGGTTCAGGTTGGTCGGCTGTTGATGCGCAACGTGATTATAGGGGTTGATGCGCCGGCGCCGCGCGATCCGTTTGATGTTGCTCTGAAGAGTTGGAGCGAACTTTATCAGTTCGACTCTCGCGCAACGCCATTCCAGCGCGTGAAAGTTCGTGGAACCGCGATTTATGCTGATCCAAAACAAGTTTTCGTGATGGATAGGGCAGGCGGAATCCGTGTTTTGCCTGTCGAAGCAACCAATTTGCAGTTTGGCGAAGAGGTTGAAGTCGTTGGCTATCCCGACATCAGTGGTCCCGCGCCTCTCCTGCGAGAGGCCATCCTTCGTAAAACCGGCCAGACAACGGATCCCCTGCCGCGAATATTGGACGGAAACGAACTGACGCAGGAAAATGTTGATTCGACGTTGGTACGGATTACAGCGACGCTAATGGGAATCCATTCCGAACAGGATTCGCTCGTTCTGGAAATGAACGCCCACGGGCGCCTGTTTCTCGCTCGCATGCCGGGCACGAAGGAATCCGATTCTCTGCGAGTCGGAAGCAAGCTGGTGCTTACCGGTGTTTACGTCGGAAAAGCAACAACCCGGTCGGAAGGCAACAAGCCGACCGGCTTCGAGTTGCTTTTAAGCTCTCCCTCACAATTGATCGTGCTCTCACAGCCTTCTTGGTGGACCCCCGGGCGTTTGCTCGTCATGGTTGGGTGGTTGCTCGTCGCTCTTACTCTCGCGGCGCTTTGGATTTCACAGTTGCGACGATTAGTGGAGCAGCGCACGCGGCAACTCCAGCGGGAAACCCACGAACGCGAAGCCGCTGAACGAGAACGGGCCCTGGAAACCGAGCGTTCACGCATCGCTCGGGATCTGCACGACGACCTTGGTTGCAGCCTCACCGAGATTGGAGCGCTGGCCGGCAAGGGGCAACGGTCGGGCAGACTGGAGGAGTTGACAGCCCTGTTCCGGGCGATTGCCGCCAAGGCGCGCGGGTTGGTAAACGATCTGGATATCATAGTGTGGGCGGTCGATCCCGAGCATAATTCCCTTGAATCCGCCGCTGATTATTTGAGCGACTTCGCCGGCGACTATTTATCTGATTCCGGAATCGTATGCCGGTTCGATATCCCCGTCGTGTTGCCGTCGATTGTGTTGGATGGCCGGGTGCGGCATGATTTGCTATTGGCTGTCAAAGAGACATTGAACAATGTCGTACGCCACGCTCGGGCTACCGAGGTGGAGTTTCGAATGGCATTCGCCGATGATCAGCTTCAAATAATCATATCGGACAATGGAAAAGGCTTCGATGCCAGGAAAAATCAGGGGGGCAACGGCTTAAAGAACCTCCCGCTTCGACTATCTAAAATCGGCGGGCGATATAGTATCGAGTCCTCTGTGGGAAAGGGCACGACGATTACGATCGGATTGCGTCTTTCACCGCGGACGGATGCGATGCCTGCGAGTGGGCATTCGTAATATGACGTTCAGCATATACAATCCGAGGCGAGAACGTTGTAGAATGCCGCCGATTATCAGTTTTATCACAGAGGCGACCAAACCGGAGTATGGCTGATCAATCTTCAAGTGATGATTGTGCGACAACGAAGGTAGCTATCGTTGAAGATAACGCGACGTTGTGTCAGTATCTTTCTGAGTTGATCGCCAATACACCCGGGTACCGGTGCGTTTGCGCCTGTCGCTCCGCCGAGGAGGCGCTGGAAACAATTCCCGCTCAACGGCCCGATGTCGTGCTGATGGATATCCATTTGCCGGGGGAATCGGGTATTGCATGCACGGCCCGTCTTCGGGAGAAGATGCCGAATATCCAGGTGATTATGCTGACGGTTTACAAAGACATCAAGTCGATCTTCCAGGCGCTCAAGGCTGGCGCTTGCGGATATGTGCTCAAGCGCGCGCCGGAAAATGAAATCCTGGAGGCGATTGCCGAAGTCCGCGCCGGAGGCGCGCCGATGACCAGCCAGGTGGCCCGTATGGTTGTGCGATCTTTCCTGGAGGACTCGACTGGCCGTTCAGGGACGGAGCACCTTTCTCCGCGCGAAATGGAGATCCTGGCCCTCGTTGCGAAAGGGCGCTCAAACAAGGAAATCGGAAGTCAATTGCATATCAGTTCCGGGACTGTGCGTATCCACCTGACGCACGTTTACGAGAAGCTGCACGTTTGTTGCCGCACCGAAGCGGCGGCGAAATATTTGTCAGCGTAGCGGAAGAGAAGGCCGTCGCGGTCGTTCATTGCACTGGCAAAGCGGTCGCGGTAAGCCGTAGGAATTGAACTAGCCCTAAGGAGGCTGGGAGTGAAATCGAGGTTGATCAGTATGAGATTGTTCAGCGTAATTGTCCTTGTTCCTCTGCTGAGTTTCGGCAAGAGATCTGTTGGCCAGACGATACCGGATGTGGCTGCGACAGGTCCCGCCCTTGCAGCCAGTGTTCATGGCAGCTACACTTCCGTTGCGACGCCGTCATCGCCCACGGTCGTTAACGCTCCGGTGATTGGAAACGGCGACATGGCCGTGATGATCGGCGGGCCATCGACGTCTTTGAGTTTCTGCGTGGGCAAGTCGGATTTTTGGGGAGTCGAACATGGGGTCATCATGCCGGTGGGCTCGCTGGTGTTGAGCGCTCCGGCTTTAAGCGGCGGTTCCTATTCACTCGTCGAGAATGTTGGCGCGGCCACGGTCACCGGGAACTTCAGGTCAGGCAGTTCAGGATTGAGTTTGGTGTCCTGGATCGCGACCTCGCAGAACACGGCCTTCATCCAACTGACCAACACCGGCTCGCAGCCATTGACCCTTACCAGCAAGTTGCTCGACGGCTTCGGAACGGCCGGCAATGCCGGCACTTTGGGTTATTCAACCAATTCAACCTGGCTGAACGTGTCGCCGGATTCGGTGAATCTTGAAATTGGCAATCATATGAACATCGGCTCCGCGGCGCCGCTTCAAGGACGAATCGCCGACATGCAGATTTTCAACCAGGCGTTGTCGCCATCCCAATTGAACGCCCTGGGTACATCCGGCGCCGTTGCGTCCGTGCTGGAGTGGACGGCCACTAACACCGGCGGCGCAACTCTCACCGGCACGGCCACCTTGAATACAACCGATCCCCATGGCGGTTCGGTGGTGCTGACGGGGGATGCCGGTTCCGAAGTTGCCGTCGGCGTCATGTGCGTTCCGCAGACGCAATTCTCCGTTTCCGCCTGGGTCAAACTGGCCGCCATTAACACCACCAACGAAAGTTGTGTGTTTGCGGGGCTGGTCAGCCACGGCACGACCGGCTATCCGTTTCTAAGGGGCCTGAAACTGGTCGTTTTGTCCAATGGCGCGCTGAGCGCCACGCTCAACACCAGTGGCGGGTTGGACACCACTCCCACCGGACTATTTACCAATGCCTCGGTCAATGCCTGCACGGCCACGGCCAGCAATTCCTTGGCTGTCAATCAATGGATACAGACGGCGGTGACTTACAATGGCAATGCGCTGACCATTTACACCAATGGTACGGCCGCCGGCGTGACGACCAATTTTCCGGCGGCGGCGGACGTGATGGGTCGGAATAAAACGGCCATTCATCTCGGAGACACGAATGTGCCTTTCAGTGGCTGTGCTCCCCAGGGAGTCTTGATGCAAAGCGTCTTTGGCGCCGCGGTCACGGGCAACCGCAACACCCTGACCTTCACGGTGCCGGCTGGAGGACAGGCGGCCATAGCGTTGGCGGCCGTGACCGACCTTAATGCCAGCAATTACCTGGCCGTCGCGCAACAACAGAGCCAGCAAGCCAGCGCTTCCTCCATGAACAGCTTGTTTCAAGGGCACAATCAATGGTGGAGCAATTTCTGGTCGAAGTCCTTCATTCAAATTGGCGATCAGCAAATTCAAGATAACTGGTATGCCTCGCTGTATTTGTTGGCCTGCTGCAGTGCGTCGAACTGCCCTCCGCCGGGCCTGTGGGGAAACTTCATCAGCTCCACCGGCATGTATTGGGAAGGCGATTACACCTTGGATTACAATTATGAGGCGACATTCTGGGTTGCTTTGGCCTGCAACCATCCGGAGTTGGCGGATAATTATGACGGGCTGTTGCTCGACCACATCTCGCGCGGCGAGGCCATCGCCCAACACTACGGCTATCAAGGAGTTTATTTATACACCCACTTGATTCCTGTCCCGGGCTGGAGCGATGACGGCTACACCTTTTGGTCGCAGAAATCCGACGCCCTGTTTGCGGCCGTGGATTGCGCGATGCGCTGGCGTTACACGCAAGACACCAATTACGCGGCCGAAATTTACCCCTATCTGAAGGGAGTCGCTGATTTTTGGGACAGCTATCTTGTTCTGACCAATAATCAATACGTGGACTACAACGACGCCTCGGACGAAAGCTGGAGCACCATCGATGTCAATCCCGCCACCACCCTGGCATTCATTCAATTGGTGTATCCTTCGCTGATGGAAATGAGCCAGGCGCTGAATGTCGATGCCAGCCTTCGGCCCGCCTGGAGCGACATTGTCGCGAGACTCTCCCCGCTGCCCGTTGTCCCGGCCTCCAGCGTCAGCAGTTTGGCCGCCTTGGGCACAGATTATGTCGTGCCGGGGGAAAACGTGATTCGAGACACCTCGTCGGGCACCGCTTTTCCGACCCCGGAGGTCAATGTTTATCAGGATCATCAAGTCCGAGGCTCCAGCGCCGGGATGAACTCGACCCAGACGATCTTCCCAGGCTGGGACGTTGGATTGGAAAGCGAGCCGGTGACGCTGGCAGCGGCCCAGAACACTGTGTACCTGGCCGCGGAATGGTATGACGGCAATGATTGCTGCACCTTCTATCCCTCGGCCGCCGCGGTGGGTTATGATCCCGTCGAAATTCTGGCGAACCTCGACGTCGCCATCACCTACTATCAATACCCCAATTTCATGTTTTCGTTCGGCGGCGGCGGAACGGAGGACTATTCGATTGTGCCCTGTACCCTCGCCAACATGTTTCTGCAAAGTTACCAATCCAACCTCCACATTTTCCCCAATTGGCCGGTGAACCAAAACGCTTCTTTTGGAAATTTGAACGCCTGCCACGGATTTCTGGTTTCCAGCGCCATGACCAATGGCTTGATTCCCTGCGTGCAAATTACCAGCGCGGCCGGCCAGATGTTGAGCCTGGTCAATCCCTGGCCGCAGACGACCGTCCAGGTTGCTTCAACGGTCAATCCAACCACGCAGTTTACCGGGAGTATTTTTGCTCGCCAGACGCAAGTCGGAGAAGTCCTGACACTGTCGCCCGTTGGCCCGGCTGTTTCAGCGCCCGCGGCGCCGGGCTGGCTGGGGGCGACAGTCACCAACGGAGAGGTAACGCTAAACTGGACCCCGGCCACGGCCGCCACGGGTTATAATGTAAAACGGTCAACCGATGGCACCGACTATGTTGTCATTGCCACCAATCTGGCAGGGACCACGTACACCGACGCCAATGTGGTTGACGGTCCTCTGTATTACTACGAAGTTTCAGCCGTCAACAGCTTCGGTGAGAGCGCCGACTCAGCGGCAGTCAGCGCGTCGCTGACCACCCCTCCAACGCGCATCCCGGCCGCAAACGCCTGTGCCGTGTCGCCGGGAATACAGTTTGAGGCGAGCTCGGAGGGCGGGCAGGATATGGGATTCATTACCAACGGCTGCTGGGCAACTTTCTGCGGCGTGAACTTCGGCGCGGGCACCTTGAGCTTGCAGGCGCGCGTGGCGAGCGACACCTCCGGCGGCAGCATCCAACTGCGCCTGGGCACGACCAACGGCCCGCTCATTGGCGTTCTAACGGTGACAAACACCGGCGGGTGGCAAACCTGGGCAACGTTGAGCACCGCGTTGACCAATGCCAGTGGCGTCCAGAACCTGGTGTTGCGCTTTGTGGGCGGGAGCGGATATTTGTTGAACGTGGAATGGCTGCAGCTCACGCCCATCTCGACGTTCCCGTCGGAGATTTTCTGGCAACCCGGTGGCGGGCAACTGGAACTTAACTGGCCTTCGGACCACACGGGATGGCGCTTGGAGGCCCAGACCAATGCGCCCGGCGCCGGCCTGGGCACGAACTGGGTGACGGTTGCAGGCTCGACCGCAACAAACACGGCCTCCATTCCCATCAGCAACACCAATGGCAGCGTCTTCTTCCGCCTGGTTTACCCATGAGTCCAGTCCACTGGACCGGCTCATTTGAAATAAGAAAATGAAACCTGGAGCCAAAAAATCAAAACCCGGTGGAAAGCCGAATCAACCGCCAGCGCCGGGCCGGCGCCGCGACCCGGTGGTCCTGTTGTCGCCGCGCCAAGTGGCGAAGTTTAATATCGCGCTTCAGCGCATGCGCATCGGACAACTTCCCGTTGGCGCCTTGCGCGGACTCGGCGGCAAATCGAGGAACACGTCCTGGGGCGCCATGGAAATGTTCCTTGGCAACCGCGTCGCGCCTGATGATCGGCGCAAGGAAACGGTCTGTCGGAATTTGGAGGCAATTCTGCGCGACATTGTCCAAGCCGGAGTCAATTCGGGCGAGAAAGTCATTTTGAACACGGTGGCGGTGATCCCGTAGCATCGCAAGAATTGGATCGGGATAGTGTACTTGGGAGGGGTGGAGGATAACACCTCTGCCCCTTTTTTTGTCATCGTTGTTCCAGCCTGCAAGCAACCGCGATGCGCCCCTTCTCCGGCGCGGGCAAATGAACGCTCGACCGAATCCCGTTCGCCATCCGTTGCCTCAACGCAAGAAATCCAAGTTTCAACAAGTCTTCGTGAATTGGCCGTGATTTCAAATCAGGAATTGGCTTGCGGCTTTGGCCGCGCGGCGAGCAATATCAAACAATGTTCCTTCGCGCCACCGACAGAAGTATTCTTTGCCGGTTCGCGCTGGTCTTCGCGGTGGCAGCCGCCGGGGTTTTTTCCGCGACGGCCGCGCCGAATTATTTCACGCGCACCTGGCAGGTGGAGCAAGGGTTGCCGCAAAACAAGGTCACCGCTGTGGTGCAGACGCGCGACGGCCACTTGTGGGTCGGCACCTACAACGGACTGGCGCGGTTCGACGGCGTGCGCTTCACGGTTTTCGATGATCACAACACGCCGGAACTGCGCGGCAGCCGCATCACGAGTCTGTATGAAGCCGGCGACGGCACGCTGTGGATTGGCGCGGAAAGCGGCGACGTTTCGCAATACAAGGATGGCCATTTCGCCGCCGTGCCGCTGCGCGCGAATTGGAGCGGCGGAAAAATTTACGAAATCTCGTCGGACGAAGCGGGAGATGTCTGGTTGATGAATGAAACTGGCCAACTCGCGCGGGTGCGGGACGGTCAGGTATTGACCCCATCAGCCGGGGTCATCGGCAAGGTGGTCGCCCTGACGCGGTCGGCAAGCGGTCAGATTTGGGTTGATCGCGAGGGACGGGTATCGCTTCTCAAGCAAGGCCAGTTGCTGCCCGTTGAATTTGCGGCGACTACCTCCGAAACCTATCCGTATATCCAGGGAATTGCCGCAAGTCGCGGTGGCGGGCTTTGGGTGGCCTGCGATGGCAGTATCAAAAAGTGGCGGGACGGTCAATGGGTCGCCGACTTGGGCGCGGCCCCGTGGGGGAGGCGCGCCCTTACCCGGCTGATGGAAGCCAAAAATGGAACCTTGGTGGGAGGGAATTCCGATTATGGCATCTGCTTGGTTTTCCCCGGCCAGACCAACGCTGCTTTTCTGCACTTTGACCATGCCAACGGCCTGCCTTCGGACTGGGTGATTTCGCTGTCGGAAGACCGCGAAAAAAACTTGTGGTGCGGCACCGGCGCGGGACTGGTGGTCATCCGCCCGAACAACCTTGAAACCATTTCGCCGCCGGACAAATGGAAAGGCTGTCCCGTGCTCTCCGTGCTCCCGGCGCCGGACGGCGCGCTGTGGATAGGCACCGAAGGCGCGGGACTGTATCGCTTGCAAAACGGCGCCTGGACGAATTTCTACCCGGATCAAGGCATCCCCAATCCCTACGTTTGGTCGCTCGCCGCGGACAGCGCCGGAAAAATCTGGGCCGGCACGTGGCGCGGAGGATTATATGCGCAGAAGGACGATTCGTTTGATATTGCGCCGGGGCTGGAAGATTTTCGGCCGCCGATCCCCGCGCTTTTGTTTTTGGGCGACGGACTCTGGATCGGCACGACGGCCGGTGCGCTGCGTTATCAAAACGAAAAACTCGAACCGTTCAACGAAATTGCCGGCAAACCGTTCGGCGACGTGCGCGCCATTGCTCGGGACAAATCGGGCGCGATGTGGTTTGGCACCGCGGGCGGCGGCTTGGTACGTTTGCAAAATGGAAGTTTTCAGCGGTTTAAAAAAAGCGACGGCTTATCGTCCGATTTTATTGAGTGCCTGCATTTCGCGGACGATGGCGCCTTGTGGATCGGCACGTTCGGCGGCGGGCTGTGTCGGTTCAAGGATGGAAAATTTGCCGTCATCAAACGCGAACAAGGTTTGCCAAACGGCATCATCGGCCACATCGAAGCAGACGGACGCGGATTTTTGTGGATGAGTTCCTACGGTGGCATCCTGCGCGCGAACGAAACGGATTTGAACCGCTGCGCCGACGGCCAGTTGGCCGAGGTGTCATTTCTGAATTACGGCATCAACGACGGGTTGCCGACGCTTGAATGTTCCGAAGGCTTGCAATTGGCGGGCGGCAAAACGGCGGACGGGCGGTTGTGGTTTCCGACGGCGAAAGGACTCGTTGCCGTGGATCCGGCGGATGTCAAAATGAATCCACTGCCGCCGCCGGTGTGCATCGAGGAAATGCGCGTGGACGACAAAAAATTCGCGGACGGCAACGCTGCCGGGCCGGTGAAAATTCCGCCGGGCCGGCATCGGATTGAATTTGAATACACCGGCTTGAGCTTTGTCGCGCCGGAAAAAGTGCGGTTCAAATGCCGGCTGGAGGGCTTCGAGCCGGATTGGGCGAACGTCGGCGCGAAGAGGGTGGCGACCTACAATTACATCCCGCCCGGGAATTATTCGTTCCAAGTGGCTGCGTGCAACAACGACGGCGTGTGGAACGAAGCCGGCGCGGCCCTGATATTTGAAGTGCTGCCGTATTTCTGGCAGACGACATGGTTCCGAGTTCTCGGCGGGCTGGCGACCATGTTGGCGGCCGGCGGTGCGGTCTGGCTCGACACGCGGCGGCGGATGCGGCGCCGGCTCGAACGCGCCGAGCGCCAGCGTGACATTGAGCGCGAACGCTCGCGCATCGCCAAGGACATCCACGACGATTTGGGCGCGAGCCTGACGCGCATCGCGATGCTCAGCCAGTCAGATCGCGGCGAAATGCAGTTGCCCGAACCGATGACAAAGAACCTCGATCGCATTTTTGCCACCGCGCGCGAATTGACCCGCGCGATGGATGAAATTGTCTGGGCGGTGAGTCCGCGCCATGACCGGCTGGACAGCCTGGCGAGTTATTTGAGCCGGTTCGCCTACGAGTATTTGAGCGTGGCGGAAATCCGTTGCCGGCTCGACCTCCCGTTGCACCTGCCGACGCTGCCGGTCACCGCCGAAGTCCGGCATAATCTGTTTCTCGCGTTCAAAGAAGCGCTGCACAACATCGTCAAACACGCGGCCGCAAATGAAGTGCGCGTGGAATTGAAATTGGAGGCGGCGCAACTGGCGCTGCACGTGGCTGACGACGGGCGTGGATTTGACCCGGCGGCTCCGGCGGACGGCCACGCTGCGGCGGGCCGCATCGCGTGCGGCAACGGGCTGGCGAACATGCAGCGGCGGTTGGTGGACATCGGCGGCGTGTGCGAGATTCGCAGCGAACCTGGACGCGGCACGATGGTGACATTCACCGTGCCCTTGCGCGGAACATAAACGCTCCAGAGAGTTTTGTCGGTAAGAATTACGACAATACAAAAAATCTTTCCGGCGTAAGATGAATCAGCAAAATATGAACATCGCCGTTTGCATTGTGGAGGACGACGCCTTGGTGCGGGAAATTCTCGCCGACTGGGTGCGTCACGCCAGCGGTTTCAAGTGCGTTGGCGCGCACGCCAGCGTGGAACAGGCTCTGGAACATCTGCCCGCCGAAAAGCCGTCGGTGGTGCTGATGGACATCAACTTGCCGGGTTTGAGTGGCATCGAAGGCGTGCGGCGTCTCAAGCCGATCTTGCCGGACGCGCAATTTCTAATGCTCACGGTTTATGAGGACGCCGACCACGTCTTCGAGGCGCTGGAGGCGGGGGCGACGGGTTATTTGCTCAAGCAGACGCCACGATGCGAATTGCTCGCGTCCATCAAGGACGTTTACGCCGGCGGTTCCCCCATGACCAGCAATATCGCACGCCGCGTGGTGCAGGCCTTTCAGCGGCAGGACGCCACGGTGCCGGAGTCGGCCAAACTGTCCCCGCGCGAGCGCGAGGTGCTGGAATTGCTGGCGCGCGGTTACCTCTACAAGGAAATCATGCATTCGCTGAACGTTAGCCGCGGCACGTTGAACACTTACGTCCGGCGCACTTACGAAAAACTCCACGTCCGCTCGCGGGCGCAGGCGGTCGCCAAATTCAGTCATTTCTCCTTGGACGAGCCGGGCAATCGCCCACCTAAGCCATGACATGCGGCGCGGCCGCGTCTGCCGCTTAAATTAGACTTCTCCCCAAGGCGCGGGTGATGAGGCATCCCGACGCTCCCATCGTAATGCACTGGATCGGATATGGATGCTGCGTGGCGCGCTGTCATATCCTTTCACGACATGACATGCGGGCGGGCTTTGACAATACTCGCGCCACAAAGCTGATACCCGCATGTTTGGAATATAAAGTCCATCAACACTATGAAGATTATGACAAAACCCATAAATAGTACCCTCTCCGTTGATTCACCCCGGAAAATGGGCCGCCGCTCCCGGCGTCGCCTGCTTGCCGCCTGCCTGATACTGGGCGTCGCGGCGCTCTCGCAATCGGCCCGCTCCCAGACTCTGGTGGGTGAATGGCTTAGCGGAGCAGCCGATTTCACCGATGTTTCGGGCTATTCGGCGACGGGAACACACGACGGTTCCCTCATCGGCGCTGGCAACTTTGCGTGGACGGCTGATGTGCCGAACGGCATGTCCGGTCAAGCGCTTTCGTTCACCAGCGGCGACACGGGCCTGTCCATCAATAATTCCAGTACTAACGACACGGGCTACGTCAACACGTTCGATCAGGGCATCAGCAACGCTTTCACCGTCTCGTGCTGGGCCAAGGGCCTTCCGGGCGGATGGAACCCGTTTGTGTCCAAGTACGGCGAAGGTCCCGGGTGGCAGCTCCGCGTTGACGGATCGGGAATTGGGACATTCACCGTTCGCGGCACGGGTGCCAATGACGATATGGAAGGGAACATTGGCACCAGTGATGGCCTCTGGCACCTCTATGTTGGCGTTTACAGCTCCGTGACGGGCGTGCGCAGCCTCTATGTCGATGGCCTGCTGGCCGCTCAGGAGACCAACAACGGGCCATATAACTTGGCTGTGGGTGAACACCTGTGCATTGGCGCCAAAGACCAGCCTTCGACCTCGCCGCCGAACTATTGCTGCGAATCCACCATGGAGATGTACGACGTGCGCATCTATAATTCCGCCCTCAGTTCCAACGATGTTCAGGCATTGTATCCCCAGGTTGCACCAACGGTTGGCGGTCAAGCGGAAACCCTCTACGCCATTGAGGGCAAATCAGCACAGGTGTCCTTTCCCGCCATTGGCTACCAACCCCTTGGGTATCAGTGGCTGTTGAACAACGTCAATTTGACGAATGGCGCCAGTTTCACCAACGTAACGGGAAGCGCATTGACCATTCTCAATGTGTCGCAGGCCGACGAGGGTTCGTACACGGTGATTGTCTCGGACGCCTACGGCCACACGAACAGCCCCTATGCGGTGACCCTGATCGTTCAGCCTCCAGCCTTGGTGGGTGAATGGCTTGCCGGAGCAACCAATTTAACCGATGTTTCGACCAATTCGCTGGCGGGCATGCACGAAGGTGTCGTCATCGGCGGTGGCAACTATTATTTCACGAACGACGTGCCGCTCGGCAGGCCCGGTCAGTCGCTTTACTTCTGGAACGGTGACACGGGCATCGCCATCACTAACACGTCCGCATTGGACTCCAACTACGACGACTCGTTCGATACCCTCATGCAGGACGCTTTCAGCGTCACGTGCTGGGCGAAGGGCTTTCCGGGCAGTTGGAACCCGTGGGTGTCCAAGTTTGGCGAAGGTGAAGCCGGGTGGCAGCTCCGCGACTTGGGATACAGCATGAATTATTCGTGTTTCACCGTTCGAGACAATGGCAGTGGCTCGGAGATCTTGGGGCAGGACGGTGGGGACGATATGGGCAGTGGCATTACAAGCAATGATGGCAAATGGCACCACTATGCCGGCGTTTTCAGCGCCGGCACGGGCGTGCGCAGCCTGTATGTGGATGGTGTGCTGGCCGCTCAGGAGACCGGCAACGTGGCCTGTATCTTGGCTACGAACGAACACGTCTGCATCGGCGCCAAAGACCAGCCGCCGGGCGACACCTATTGCTGCGAGTCCAGCTTCGAGATCTACGATGTGCGCATCTATAACTACGACCTCACCTCCAGCGAGGTTCAGGCATTGGTCGCCCTGCCCTCTGGCATTAAGCCAGAGTTAACCGGGCAGCAGCCGGCACCCGTCAGCGTCTATGCGGGCGGAACGGTTTATATGGGTGCCACTGGCATCCTCGGCAGCGCGCCCCTTTCGTATCAGTGGCAGCTCAATAGCGCAAACCTGACTAACGGCGCGAATATTGCGGGAGCATTAACGCCCACCCTGGCCATCAGCAATGTTTCACTGGCTAATGTGGGCACCTACCAACTCCTGATCACCAACCCGGCTGGGTCACTCCTGAGCAGCAATGCGACGTTGCAGATCCTCACTCCACCAGTGCCCGGTTCCTATGACGCGCAGGTGTTGGCCTACAACCCGTATGTTTATTGGAAACTTAATGAAACCAACGATCCGTCGTCGGGTGGTGTGTTTGCCTACGAATCCATAAGCGGTATGAACGGAACCTATGGAACCAACGCGGAAAACGGGTTCAACGACGACAGTCCGGGGCCGCAGGGGCTTGGCTTCCTCTCCCCCAATTGGTCGCTGACCCAGCCTGTGGGGCCGGTGGCCGACTCCTTTGTAGGCGTCTCGACGGTGGCCCCCCCCGTGGCGAGTGGCAACGTGACTTATGCCATGTGGATCAATCCGAGCGAATCAGTGGGGGGATCTGTAGCACTGATCGTGGACCGCTCAGCGCCTCCAGGAGGTGAAGGCTTTGGCTTTACTGGAGCCAGCGGCGCTCAAAATGCCAACGGTATGACCTCATTGGGTTATTGGTGGAATGAGAATAACGGTGACACTTGGGACTTTAAGACGGGATTGTTCCCGCCTGTGGGTCAATGGTCGTTCGTGGCTTTGGTGATTTCGCCAACCGGCGCTACGTTCTATATGATAAACTCCAACGGGGTGCAGACCGCGATCAATCCCATTTCGCACGACAGCGAGGAGTTCGGGAATACCTGGCACATTGGGAGCGATGAACAAGCGGAATCATCGCCGCAGTATGGCGGAGCCTGGAGAGCAGAGTTCCCCGGGAGCATTGCCGACGTGAGCATTTTCACCTCGTCACTGTCCTCCAACCAAATCGTCACGCTCTACAACGTGGGTATTGGAATTCCGACGCTGACCGCGCAGGTCATCCCGGGCCCCAATGGCGGCAATACTGGCGGCAGCTTGGTGTTGACCTGGTCGGCGGGCAATCTGTTCCGAGCGACAAACTTGACGGGCCCGTGGGCGCAAGTCAACGGCACATCGCCTTACACGAACATCATGACGGGTCCGAGTATGTTCTTCAAAGCGGTTAACCCGTAAGGCAGACGCTTGTAATTGAGACCTAAATCAGAGAGGCAGAGGATTTTTCCTCTGCCTCTTTTTTTTGTCATCTTTGTTCCAGCCTCCAAGCAACCGCGATGATCCCCCTCTCTTGCGCGGGGCGAATGAACGCTCGACCGAATCCCGCTTGCCACTATCATATCCCCATATATTATGAGCCGCCGGAAGCCAAAGCCTAATTCCGCCGGGAATCCGGCCGCGCCGTTATCCGGTCGGAAATTGTGGCGTTTCCGCCTCATAGCCCTGGCGGGGGTGCCGCTGCTTTTCTTGGGCCTCTTTGAATTGGGCCTCCGGCTGGCCGGTTTTGGATACCCAACCGCATTCCTGCTCAAATCATCCAATCACGGTGAGGCGACATTCGTGCAGAACAACCAGTTTGGCTGGCGATTCTTTGGCCCGCGCATGGCCCGCCTGCCGGACGCAATTTCCATCCCGCGCGAGAAGCCGCCCGACACGGTTCGGATTTTTGTCTTTGGCGAATCCGCTGCTTATGGCGATCCGCAACCGCGCTTCGGCCTGCCTCGTATGCTGGAAGCCATTCTTGGCCTGCGTCATCCCGGCAAAAAATTTGAGGTGGTTAACGCCGCCATGACCGGCATCAATTCGCACGTCATACTGCCCCTGTCCCGCGGCTGCGACAAGGCCCGCGGGGACGTTTGGGTCATTTACATGGGAAACAATGAAGTCGTCGGGCCGTTCGGCGCCGGCACGGTTTTTGGCCGTCAAACGACGCCGCTGCCGTTGATCCGCGCCGGACTGGCGCTCAAAGCGACACGGACCGGCCAATGGCTCGACGCGCTGCGGGGATCGGCGCGGAAAACCGCCGCCGGGAACGGCGAATGGGAGGGCATGAGGATGTTCGTCAAATATAAATTGGCCGGGTCCGACCCGCGCTTGGGCGCCGTCTATGCGAATTTCGGGCAGAACCTGAAAGACATCGTTGCCGCGGGCCGAAACAGCGGCGCGAAAATCGTATTAAGCACGGTGGCGGTGAACTTGAAGGATTGCGCCCCTTTCGCGTCACTGCATCGCCCCGGTCTTTCCGATTCCCGGCTAAATGACTGGCAACGCTTCTTTGGCGCCGGCGAAAAAGCCCGGCAGAGCGGGGATTCCCGGCAGGCGGCGATTGACTACGACCAAGCGGAACGGATCGACGAGAGCTTTGCGGAACTGCGGTTCCGCCGCGGCCAATGCGCGCTGGCGCTCTATGACATCGGGGCGGCCCAAAAGGAGTTTGCCGCGGCGCGCGATCTGGATGCCTTGCGCTTTCGTTGTGACAGCCGATGCAATGACATCATCCGCCGGCAGGCGGCGGGGACTGTCGCGCTGGCCGACGGTGAACGGGCGCTGGCGGAGGCAAGTTCGGACGGCATTCCCGGCGCCGAATTTTTTTATGAACATGTCCATCTCACGTTCCGGGGCAACTATGTTCTTGCCCGCGCCATCGCGGAAAAAGTGGAAAGAGCATTGATGCTGCCGGAAAGCGCCCCCTGGCCGGACATGGCCCAATGCGCGCAACGCCTCGGCCGCACGCCGCGCGACACGCAACTGGCCCTCTCCGACATGCTCGGGCGGCTTGCGGACGTTCCATTCACTTTGCAAGCCAACCACGCCGAACAAATGCGCCGCCTGACGGAAGCCGCGCGCGCGTTGCCGCCGGCCAATTCAGCGGCGGCGCTTCGCGAGGCTCAATCCGCCGCCGAGGCCGCGCTCGCGCCGCGGCCCGACGATGCCGCGCTGTGGGAACAACTGGGCGAAATCAAGCAGGCGCGGGGAGATTATGCCGGGGCGGAGGCCGCGGCTCAACGTTCGCTTGACAATGTGCCCTGCAGCGCCCAGTGCTGGCTGCTTTGCGGTATTCTGCTGGCGCAGGAAGAGAAATACGAGGATGCAGCCGCGGCCTTTAAGCGGGTGTTTGCGCTCGATCCGCAAGCCGTTTGGGGCAGGCACAACTTCGCCTTGTGCCTGGAAAAACTTGGCCGCCGCCGCGAAGCCATCGTCGAATTCAAACGCGCCCTCGCGCTGAAACCGGATTATGGCACGGCGTGGCTGGCGCTTGGTCAGCTATATGAAGAAATGGGGCGCACCAACGACGCGCAACAATGCTACAACACGGCGTTGACCAATCGCGTTAACCAGGCGGACGATCTGGCCACGCTGGCGCGTTTTTGCCTCAGCCGCCGCTGGTTTGGGCTGGCCGTCACCAATTTTGCCGCTGCCATTGAGCTTAGCCCGTCGGATCCCGCCTTGCGCATGGAAGCCGGACGGTCGCTGTCGGCTTTCGGCCGGCATGACGAAGCAGCGCGACAATATCTGTCGGCCGCTGAACTGGAGCCCGATCAGCCTCAACCGCACATGCAACTGGGTGTTGAACTGGGCCGACTTAGGAAGCCCGCTCTGGCCGAGGAGGAGTTTCGGCAAGCCCTGCGACTTGATCCCAATTTAATTGAGACGCGTGTGGACTTGGGTATCGCCTTATACGAACAGGAAAAGCTTGAAGATGCCCTCCGACAATTTGAGGACGTTCTTCAGCGCAACCCCAAGGATGCAACCGCCCTGCACTATGCCCGGCTATTGCGGAATCGAATACCTTTGCCGGCAGCCCGATAGATAGCGAACGCCGTCAAATACGTATATGATGTTCATCATATTCCAAGCTAACCCGAGTCCCGATAAACTGCCCAAAAGTTTTGGCGAATCCAGGATTATTGCCCAATATCAGATTTTCCCCATTCCTGAACTATGAGAACGAAATTGATCATTGCCATCGCGTTGAGTGCGGGCAACTTCCTTTGCTTTGCCCAAACCAATTCACCTTCCTCGACGAATCAGCTTGGTGGTGACGCAAAACCGGCCAGTTCAAACGCCGCGGGGCAACAATATCCGAAAATAGATTCCCAGCAACGCGCGGAATTCCGGCTTCGCGCGCCGGATGCGCAAAAGGTTCAAGTAGATATAGGAGGACACAAATACGGCATGACCAGAGACGACAGCGGCCTTTGGTCGGTCGTTACGCCGCCGCTGGTGGTTGGCTTCCATTATTATGCGCTCGTCGTTGATGGCGTTTCCATGGCCGACCCGGCCAGCGAAAGTTTCTTTGGCGTGAGCAAAATGATGAGCGGGATTGATGTGCCCTCGCCGGGCGAAGATTTTTATGATGCCAAAGACGTGCCACACGGCGAAGTGCGCGAGCATTGGTATTATTCCAAAACAAACAGCGCCTGGCGCAGGTGTTTTGTCTATACCCCGCCGGATTACGACAGCAACCCGGCCGCCCGTTATCCGGTGGTCTATCTCCAGCACGGCGCCGGTGAAGATGAACGCGGCTGGTCCACGCAGGGCAGGGTGAATTTCATTCTCGATAACCTCATCGCCGAAGGAAAAGCCAAGCCGATGATTGTGGTGATGGATAATGGCGGCGGCAGCGCCCTTTTCGCCGAGGGCGGACGGGGCGGGCGTGGCGCGGGCGGTCTCATGGGAGGGCCGACGGGAACGAACAGGCCGGCGACGGCAAATGCCGGAACGAATCAGCCTGGTCGCGGTGGTTTTGGGCGCGGCGGCCCCGGTATGTTTGGCGGCCCAGCCGGCCTCTTTGCCGACACTCTCCTGCACGAAATCATTCCGATGATTGATTCGACTTACCGCACCATTCCCGACCGGGAGCATCGCGGCATGGCAGGATTGTCCATGGGCGGAATGCAGACTCGGATGATCGCAATGTCGCACCTGGATACGTTTTCGCACATCGGCATATTCAGCGGTGGCAATCTGGGCGAGTTGACGGCGACGAATAGCCCGCTGGCCAACCCGGCGGAATTCAACCGCCTCGTCAAAGCGGCCTTCGTGAGCTATGGCAGCGCCGAAGGCGGCGCCAACAGTCTCAAGAGCTACCACGATGCGCTCGTCGCGGCAGGCATCACAAACATGACCTATTACATCTCGCCGGGCACGGCCCACGAATGGCAGTCCTGGCGGCGGAGTTTCCACGAATTTGCGCCGCTGTTGTTCCAAAATCCTTGAGGATTCTCCAGTTCCCTGTTGCCCATCGGATTAATTAAGTTGAGAATCGTGGAATCAGACAATGAACCTTCAGCTCAAAAACGTGACGTTCAGCCAATCAGATCCACCCGCCACACGCCGCAATCCTGACTTCTCGTCGCGGGAATCCACTGGTTGCCGACCGCCAGGCTGTCGAAGCCTTTCAATGCTGGCCATCTCCCTGATGGCATTGGGGAATCTATGGTTTTCTGTGTCGTCCACCTTTGCGGCTGACGAATTCTGCGCTTCCTGCGGCCTGCAGGTGAGCGTCAGCGGAGACTTTGCGCATCGCAAGGACCGCGCGTCAGTCACAATCGAGGGCGCCGCCGACGCGGCGGCATTTCGTGAAGAGATCAATGGCACGAATTTCACCGTCACCATCGCGCATTTGCCCGCGGGCAAATACACGGTCTCCATCGGCGAAGCGGAAACCTCGGCGGGCGCAGCCGGCGAAAGGGTGTTCGATGTGACTTCAGGCGACGCTTTCGTTGGCAAGGATTTCGACATCATCGCTACCGCTGGCAGTGTGCGGAAGGTTTGTTACATCAACGGCACTGTGGAGCATGAGGACGATTCGATCAAGGGACCGCTGAAGATTTCATTTTCGGCGAGCAAGGGCGCCGCAAAATTCAACACCCTTGAGATAAAAGATTCCTCGGGGGCGTCGGTCGTTTCGTTCAGCGCCTCGGAATTGGCGGACGCATTTTCCGCTGCCGCCATGCGCGTGCCGGAAATCAGCGACCCGCCTATCTGGCGCGATTCGTCTCATCCGCTCCAGGTGCGCGACAACGATTTGATCCGCCGGATGTCGCTGTCCGAAAAAGTCGCGCAATTGCAGAACGGCGCGCCAGGCATTCCGAGAATCGACCTTCCAGCCTACAATTACTGGAACGAAGCGCTTCATGGCGTCGCGAACGACGGCCTCGCCACCGTGTTCCCGGAGCCGGTCGGCATGGCTTCCACTTGGAATCCAGAATTGGTGCGTCAGGAAGGAAGCGTCGTTGGCATTGAAGGCCGGGCCAAGTTCAACGATTACGTCTCCTTACATAATGGCGACAGCAAATGGTGGACGGGTCTGACGTTCTGGACGCCCAACATCAACATTTTCCGCGACCCGCGCTGGGGCCGCGGCCAGGAAACCTACGGCGAAGACCCCTATCTCACGGGTGCCATCGGCGTGGAGTTTGTCAAAGGAGTACAGGGCGACGACCCCAATTACATGCTGGCAATGGCATGCGCCAAACATTACGCGGTCCACAGCGGCCCGGAAGCGGATCGCCATCGTTTCGATGCCCAGCCCTCCGAACGCGATTTGCATGAAACGTATCTGCCGCAATTTGAGCAAGTGGTGCGTGAGGGGCGCGTCGGCGGGGTCATGGGCGCCTACAACGCGTTGAATGGCGTGCCTGACTGCGCAAATTATTTCCTGCTCACCGACCTGTTGCGCAAGCAATGGGGATTTGACGGTTACGTCGTCTCCGATTGCGATGCGATCCACGACATCTGGGGACAGAATCAACATCATTACGTGAACACGCCGGAAGAGGCCGCCGCCGCCGCGGTCAAAGCGGGCTGTAATCTCTGTTGCGGCGGCGATTACAATGCCTTGGTGCGCGCGGTGCAAAAAGGACT
>JBEKSF010000097.1:0-22530 GCA_049517295.1 Verrucomicrobiota bacterium | reverse complement strand
CGCGGGCCGGGCTTCTGGCCAGGTGCCGGATAAGTGTGCCCGCCGAACCACGTCGCGCCTCCGTCATGGGTGATGTGCGGCTCGTTACGCACAAGAATCACCCGGTTGGGATCGGTGTTGCAGATGGCCACGCCGAACGGCGTCTCCCCGCCTTTGAAGCATTGCCCGCACGAGGCGGTTTCCCAATCTGGCGCGACGTTGTAGCTCTGGAAACGCGGGTCCTGGAAGTAAGTCGCGCGCCACGTTTCGCCGCCGTCGTCACTGCGATACACCGTGTCGCTGTGCGGCGGGTTGAAGCCGGTGCTGGTATTGAAGGCATACACGGTGAGCGGCTTCGCGTCGGTCGCCAGGAGTTGGTTGTATTGCGAAATGGAATTGTAGGCCCACTGGTCGGCTTTCTTCGTCTCGGTGTTGAGGCCCCGGCCCATCGCTGATTCCCAGGTGTCGCCCCGGTCCCGCGAGCGGTAAAGGCCGCCTGTGAACACGCCGTTCTCGTCCTTGCTGCGGATGGAGCAGTAAAGCATGACGAGCTTCCCGGCCGCGTCCGAGCCGCCAGCGAAACCTTGAACCTCCTTCCACGGCAGGCCCTGGGTTTTCTCCAACCATGTTTGCCCGCCGTCGTCGGATCGCCAGATGCCTCCGTCCGTGGCGGCGATCATCGCTTGGCCCTGCCGGGTGCGATCAAAGTGAAAGGCGATCACCTGGCCCGCCGGCCCCTGACACGCTGTCCAAGTTTCTCCCGCATCGCGCGAGAGCCAGCAGCGGCCACTGCGCGAGCCGGCCAACATGATCTTTGCATCCGACGGATTGATCGCGATTTCTCCGCCCAGAGCATCCTTGAGATTGCCGATGGGAGTAAAAGTCTTGCCCCGATCACGGCTGATCTTGAGCCGTCCGCCGGAGGAGGCGTAGATGATGTTCGTGTCGGTTGGGTGAAAAGCCGGACGGCAGGCCGTGTCGCTGTGAAGCTGCGTGTGGCCGATCATGCGCCAGTTGCGACCGCCGTCTTCCGAGATGTAGGCGGCGCTCATGTCGCAGTTGAGCATCATCAAATTCGGGTCTGCCGGAGAAATTGCAGGTGTGAACATGCCGCCGCCACCGGAGATGCCGATGGGTTGCCAGGCAGGCGCTTGGGCCGGTGCGTTGGCCGCGAAAAGTCCGATGAGCAGGCAAAGCCCGAAGGAAAAGCGCTTCAAATAAGAACAAAAGGTCAGGGATTTCATTTCTGCTTTATTTTGGCATTCCATCAGCGCGAAACCCGCCCGGCGGCAGCATCTCTCCGGACGCGAGACGAAAGGGAGAGATTCCAAAGTTGACGGTGATCATGATGCCATTGGCGAAAACCGTCTGCTGGACGTTTCTATCTGTGGTAAGGAAACGGTGGTCCGTCATTTCGGCGTAACCCGCGGCGCGAACATAGGGACAGGTGTTGGTGTAACTTTGCACGAACCGGGCCTTCTGGGTTTCCCAAAGCTTTTTCTCGAACATGAACATGGGCGGCGTGCCGTAAAGAACGTTGAACAGGTCGCGCTTGTCCCACAACGCCGGCAATTTGTTGTTGTAGTCGCCCCAATACCACTGGGCCACGACGCAATCATGATAGACCAGTTCCCAAAGCGGCAAACGATAGGCCTGGCCAAGTTGGAATTTGGCGACGCGTTCGGGCGGGTCATCCCAAATGCGTTGCATGTCCCCGGCGTCGGGCACGCGATACGGGCCAAGGCTGAGCATTCCCTCGAAATAATCCACGAACGGCACGGCGGCATCGTGGCCGGTTTCGCTGCCGGTGACCAATTTGCAGTCGTGCGAGACGTAATCCAGCAGCTTCATCTTCCACTCCCGGCTCTCCGTCCGGGTCATCGGGTGACGAGGGTCGTAGCATTCGTTCCACGGTGAAGCGGTGGTCGTGTCAATGAAGCGGCACAGGTAGGGGCGGCTGGCAAGCTCCGCCGGGATGCGCGCCCGGGCATAGTCCAGCGCGCGGCTGTCGCAGAGCACGCCGCAATCATACATGATGCCGTTGGTGCCCTTGACACCCCAACCATGCCGCCAGTCCCCACTGGCCTGGCGAATAATGTCGTCGGGCCACCCCGCAGTCGTCCAGTTCGCGTCAACTCCACGAAGAAATGGGAAATTGGACGGATTCATCGTGTCCTGGTAAATGTCGTAACGGCTGGTGAGCATTTTCATGTCGTTCAACGCGCGGAGCGCGTTGGCCGAACCGCCGCGGCTCCAAAGGATGCGCTCAATGCCGGCGGCCCGCAATTGTGTGGCCAGTTGCACGGGGTCTGCGTCCCAGTTCCAGATGTTGACCGCGCCGACGAGAAGGTCCACGTTGGGGTTTTCGCCGCGCTTTTCCGCCAGGGTTTTCAGGAGGCCGATTTGCCGCGCATATTCCCGGTATCGTTTGGCGATGGCCACATGGCCGCCGTGATCGAAGAAAACATACCGCAGCCTTCGCGCGTAGCCAAACTGCCCCTTCTGTGTGTCCCACTCCGGAGCAATGGCCAGGCGATCATCCAGGCGCATTAGATGTACGGCGGCATCGTCGGGCGTCTCGATGATGACACCGTGTCCCTGCCGATCATCGGTCACACCCCAGAACGCCATGCAAATCCCATGCCCGCCATAGGCAATCAAACGAAAGGTTTCGATGGATTTGTCCTCGACTGGAAAGGAAATCCCCTCGTTCATCGGCACCACCAACCGGTCTGATGGCTCAGTCGCAAAGGGATAAGGATAACGCACCGGGCCGGACAAGGCACCCTCTCCAACCAGGCTGAAGGTGAACTCCGGCTTGGCCGCCTCGAGCACAATTTGCGCTTTCAGGACCAAACCCGAAGGGACAAGGCGCAGCCCCAGGTCAATCTCGTTGGATTCCAAACGCGCTTCGGTGACAGCGACCTCCGCCTTGCCGGCCTGCTGGGTCCAGAGACGTCCCGTCCGCCGGTCCAGTACCGAGAACGTGGCGTTGGAGGTGTTCACGCTCACCACCAAGGCCGAGTTCGTCAGCGCCAGTTGACTTTCGAGCGCCTGTGCGCGCGAATACGCCAAAAGGAGGGCGATGGTCCCCAATACGATTGTTTTCCGAATTGTCGTCATTATTCAGGTCTTTCTCCTCTTGATATGTTCGTCCAGCGGTATTCAGTCGCGCCGTTGAGCGGCAAACGCCACCGCGAGCCAGTCTGCGCAGGAATGGCTTCGGACGCCGTCCCGCCGGCGCATTGCACTTGGGCAGGTTGAGCGAAGCGAGTCCGATCAAATTCGAGGGTAAAATTGCGCTCAGGCGGCCAAGTCTTGAGAACCCAGACGTTTCCGTCATGATGCAGCCAGACGCTGCCGTCGGTTCGCGCGCCGCCAAAATCCACCACGCTGTTTGAATTGTTCAAGTGCTGGCCATACCACGCGGTGGGATCGAAAACGGGCCTATTCGTTTCGGCGGTGAACGTGACCACCGTGCCGGCGTTCGCCAGATGCAGCACCCCCAGGCGGATGCGCAAAGTCCCGTCGTCCACACCTTGCAGCGGCGCGCGGCGGCCATCGCCCCCAGCATCGAACAGGCCGATGAGCCAGTCATAATCGCCGTCGGGAAGGCTGCCGGGCAGGATGACATTCCACGGGCCGTCGTTGATGGCCTGGCCAGCCTGCCATTGCGAAGCGGGCGGCGAAACCGCGTGATCCTGCTGGGCGCAAATAATTCCGTTGGTGCAAAAATGAACGAAACAATTGTAGTTTTTGGCCACCCTATCCTGCACGTCCCACCGATAGGCGACCCGGAAGGCGCGCGCGCCAGTTCGCTCAAATGAGGCGATGCTGGGATGCACCCTACGGTAGCTGGACAAATTCCAGTCGGCGGCCGCCCGGGCGTTCAGAAACAGCGTGTCGCCGGTGTCGGCAAAGTCGGCGATCACGCCATCGCGCACTGTCGTGCCGGCAGTGATCCCGGCGCCCTCGGCCACCCAACCCAGGTCCGGCAAAAGCCACGAGCCTGCGGCCAGAATGTTGGAAGCACCGTTCGCGGTCACAACCAGGCCGTTTTCATACCGAACCCGAACGCGGTTCCATACGCCGGCATCGTCGAGTTTGGCCGCCGCCGTGGCATCAATCCAGGCGCCATGGGTTTCGTAAAGAATCTCCTGGGGCCTCGCCAGCGCGTAGCGGGCCATAACGGGCGAAAGTAAATAATGTTCCAGCCAAGCCAGTGGAATGTTGGCATACACGGAGGTGTCGAGGAAGCCCGCATGTCCATACGCCACCTCCTGCATCCGATACCGGTCAAGCACGACCATGGGCGCGGGTCCAGCCCAATTGCTCTGGTAAGACTCGCTGGGCCACCAACGGCTGTAGTACCCCATGCCGTGGTTGAACTGGAGTGGGTGGATCTTGAGCAGATCGAAATCCACGGCCACAGGCGCGGTGAAACCGCCGTTGCCGGGCCAACCGCTCCCGAACTGGGCTTCCACACCGTCAAGGCACCCGCTCCAGTACCAATGATTGTTGCCTTCCCCAAAGACAGGGCCGTTGTGCGTGTCGCGTTCGTAAGCCCAAAGTTGCCGGTGGACGTCCCAGACCCGGCTGAACTGGCTGGCCCCGGTTTGGCCGGCGCGGTCATCCACATGAAACCACGGCGGCACCGCGCTATGCACGTCAAGGTAGTCGGCCAGCGTGTTGTAGCGGCGATGGATCTCAGGGGATTGGGTGGCGGCAAGGATCAGGATGGCATCCGGCTTGACGGCAAAGGATTGAATGCGGGTGCCAGGGTTATACCAAGCGCGTTGCAGGTGGCCGGCCGAGTCGAGAGCGATGTCGTTGGTATTATAGAAATCGTAGTTTGGGTAGTAGTCCACGTAGTTCTCATGGAGGGCGCACCGGATGCCCAGACGCGCGCCGGTGGCGACGAGGTTACTCATGCCGGCATCACCCCCATAACGGGCGTTGGCCGGGTAATGCATGGGAAGTGCGTTGTCATAGCCGCTGCGTTGCCAATCGTGAACGAGCGCTACGCAGTTGGTGATGCCATAACCGGCCAGCTTGCTCAGGTTGTCGGCAATGTTGGCGAAACTGCCACCCCAGATGTCGAGCACGATCTTGTTGGCCAGAAAATCGCGCCAGGGCGAAGGCGGATTCGGTGGATTGGGCAGCACTTCCGCCAGGTGCCAGGCGGCGGTGAAAACGGCCCGCTCCCGCAGCGGGACGCGCGTGCCGTCAGTCAGCGCATCGTAGCTGGCTTTGGTCCCGCTATATGATGTGGCGGCGGAGCCGGTCCAGTCGAGCAGCGTGCCGACGAAGAGACCTTCCTGCGGGAGATAATGGACGGCGCCGGGATAGTAGGGCACCACAATTTGCCGTCGCCGCACTACCGGCCCCCAAGTTCCGGCATCGAACGCAGTCACCCTGGGTTGATCGCAGGTGAGCGCCAGCACCAGGCTCTTGCCCACCATTTGCCCGGTGATGCGAACGGTGGCAGTAGTCGAGCCGACGTTGAAAGTTCGCCAGAGCGTGCAGCCCTGATTGGTTTGGAGCCATCCGCTGGCGACCGGCGAAGCCGGCTGGCTCCACGAAAGCGCCGCCGAGTTTGCTAATGGCACCGTGACTGGTGTATCGCCCGCCATCTGCGCGTTGAGCGTGAGACTGCCAAAAAGACCATCATTGGCCGACTGCGGGGCCTGCCATTGGTATTCAAGGACTCCGTCAGGACCGGTGTAACGGAAGCGGGCCACGCCGTTGGACAGGCTCGCCGTGGAAGTCCCCGGGAATCCACTTTGGGGCGCTGCTTCCGTCGTTTGTCCGGACCATAGATTCGAGAGCGCGAGCGGCGGGGGCGCAGGGCGGGCTGGGACGGGCGGGGTAAAACCCTCCAGCACGAGTTCGCGGTTGCCCCAAAGTGAGTAATCAAAAGAAGGGTTGTTTTTTGGGCCGGGATCCACCTCGAAACGCACCGTCAGGTTGGACCCACGCCAGCTGCTAAAGTCGAATTCAAATTTGCGCCAGATGTCGTTGGTCTGGTGATAGTCGAACAGCTTGATGCCATCGGCGTAGAGGCGGAAAGTGACGCCGTCGGAGTTGGCCAGGTTCTGCGAGCGCATCGCGGTGGCGCCCCGCAGCAGGATGCGCGTCGCCCCGGCCGGGAGGCGGATGACAAATTGCTGGAAGGCGACGCCGGTGCCGTTGCGCCAGGGGCAGTGCAGCAGAAATGCCCGCTCTCCATTTTGCGCGCCGAATGGCTCGCACGCCACGCCCGTGCGGTCCTCGAAAACCCCCGACCAACCCAGTGGAAACTGCTGTTCGGCCCGGCTGCGGTAGGCATATCCGACAGAGTAAACTCCCAGCTCATCGAGATTCATCACCGGCAGGTCGGGACTGACGGCTGGTTGCGCCTTGGCAGAGATCACCAAGGCAGCGGCGCTCAGGAAAAGCAGCGCCCGGCGGATATGCTTCATACGGTTCGACGCCAGCCTATCCCTGTAGGCAAAGGGTGGCAAGAAAGGAGAGATTTACTGGATGACCCCGAGGCCATCCTGAGCCAATAATCGAGCATATGGTCGCAGGCGATGGGCTGTGACCCAAGCCCCCGCAACGCGTCAACCGCAGAAGACCAAGTGAGAAAAACCGCAACGATGGAAATGCCCGAAGCAAAGGCAGCAAAACCGAGAAACAGCCTCAAGATTCAAAGGTGCATATCAAGTTCGATCAAGTCATTGCCAGCGCGAAAATGTTGTGGACCGTCAAAACACTCTCCCACAACAACGAGGGCCTTTCCGATTATAAACAACTGTAAATCAATATGATGCAACTCTGCTCCGAAAAGAATGTGACCAACCTCGTTTATGTACGGGCTTATTTTGACCTCTTCCGTAACCACCCCGCCACCGCCTAAAAACCCAAGATAACCCCTCAGCCTCCCCTCTCCAGCAGGGCGGCAAAGACGCGGTTGCCGCGCTGCTTATTCTGCTCAGGGGACGCGTCGATATAGGTTCCCGCGGCAATGGAGGGAGTGTTATGCATGGCGTTGGCGATGTCTTTGACCTGCAGGCCCGCGATCCAGGCCGAGGTGGCAAACAGATGGCGCTGACCGTAGGGACTATATCCGAGCACACTCAGGATGTCATCGGCCAGGGTCTTTTCGCTAATGGGACCTCCACGCGGATGTTTGGGGCCCAGGGGGGAGGCCGTGAACAGAGAACCCACGTCCGAGTCGCCTTCGCACAAGTTCAGAATATACGGACGCCCCAATTTGATCCAGCGCTCCATCGCCATCGAAAACCAGGGCAACTCGGACAGTTTGCCCTGCAACCCCCCTTTGCCGCCGCCTTTGCCCTTGGGCTTGATCTTGTCCGATGGGATGCTCGCCTCAACCCCATGGTTGCCGATCTCGTTCAGAGACACGCTGCGAATGGTCGCCGGGCGCAGGCTTCGGGCAAAGAGGAGGAGCGTTTCCGTCTGCTTCCGGCACCGGACGGCGGCTTTCAGACTCGTAATCTGCAGCGGCGCGCGCAGAACCTGCTCCTTGAGTTCCGCCAAAATTCTCCAGAGCCCGATTTTCGCCGCCAGAAGGGGGCCGATCTTCGCGTTCAAGCGCCGGACCTGGAAGTTCTTCTTGTTCAGTCCCAAAAACAGCTTCGCCCGCTCCCTGGTCAACCGCAACTGCTCGGCCCACTGATCGGCCAGCGCCTCAATCGGCACCTCACGGGTGACGGCGAGAATCGGATCGACCGTCTCCGTCTTGGTGACGGGCAGCTTCCCGTTCCAATGTGGTTCGCCGGCGACATCGGTCGCCAGCTTGGGGAAAAAGCAAACGTAAAGGTTGAGCAAAGTCTTCGTTTCATTTTTCTCCTCGCCGGTCCAATTCAATCGCCCATTGCGTTCCTGGACGAATCGGAAATACTCTTCCACCAGGTCCCATCGGCAAAGCAAAGAAAATGAGAGCGTCGAGGCGTCGAACTTCTCATCCGCTCCGCGGCGGGCCAGCAGATATCCAAAGAAGCGCCCGGCAAATCCGCGGAAACGCAGTTGGGATGGAATGCCCCAACGATCGCCGCCATAACCTTTGCTGCGCGGCAGCTTCTCGGGGTTGGTCGTTTTGTAAAGACGAATTCTGTCGTAGTGGGCGCGCAATTTCTCGGGCCAGTCCTTGAAGGAAAAACCGTAGGCGCTCTTAACGGAGCGCGGCTGCTCCTTCTCCCAAGCCTCCGCCAGTTTCCCCTCGGCGCCGCAGATTTTGTCAAGCGCGAGGACGGTCTCACGGTTGTCCAGCGACGGCAGCAGTTGCTTGCATTCCCATTTTGAAAAGAGACTCTCCGACACGGTAATTCCCGTGCGCTTTTTCACTTCCAGCAGCAGTGCTCTTTTGCTTAGGCCGCGGCGGCACCGGCGCAGAAGTCGCCCAAAGCTCATCTGGTTGAGGATTTTGTCCATGATCGGCGGCGTAATGGTGAAAGCGGCATCCTGCGTGGTGGCGGCATAGGCGGCCAGCACGGCCCCGTTCGCGCCCAACGCGTCATCCAGCCGCAGGGCGATTTCCGCCGGCATGTCGGTGGTGAACCGGGCCTCTTTTCTCAGCCATATTTTTAACTTTTTCATGGGCACGCCGCACTGGGCCGCCACTTCGCCGACGGAGAGCCCAGCCGCTGCCCGCCACCAGCGCAACACCTCGGAAAAGTCATGCTCCGCCAGCGCCTGGCACGCGCGCACGAAGGTCCGCACATGGCTCTTGACCGACCGGTCTCGGGCCGCGACTTCGAGATATTTGACTCCCGGAGCGTCGGCCAGCTTGCCACTTTTCAAAAAATCATCCAGCGGCTGGATCCAGGCGTAGTCAATGGCCTCCCTGGCCGCACGCCCATTTTCCTCCAGCAGATTCATCGCCACCCGTTCCGCGTTGTCAAGCGTCGTAGTGCCATGACCTCGGATCTCGCCCATTCTGCGCATCAACGCCAGGACCAGGCTCCATCTTGGTTTCTTAAATGCTGGAGGCGCGTTAGTTGTCATGAAGCAAGCCCCTCATTTTGAGCGATTCGATTTGCCCGGCGGCCGCTGCAGCGATTCCATGTCTGTGTTGGCCTGGCGGGTTTTTAGCGGCGGAAGGTCTTTAATCGTTTTCGCGACCATGGCGGCCGTGCTTTGCAGCTGGATGGCGGCATCTTCCAGCGACATTCCCTGGGTCACAGCCCGGGCGGTGAAAACGTCCCGCTGGCCAAAAGCGGTGTATCCCAAGATCATCCGAAAATCCCTTTCCAGTGCTTCTTCAATCATAATCTGGCCGCCGCCGGCGGTAAAGAAATGTCCGGAGTCGCTTTCGGTGTCATCGCCCACCAGAATGGGACGGCTTTGCTTGACATAACGGCGAATCTCGTCGTGAGCCCACTCGATCTCCTGCACGTTGCCAGAAACTCCACCCTTGCCGCCTCCCTTGCCGTGGCTGCGGAGAAGACTCTCCGGAACGGCCAAGCGCACCCACGCGTCCCCCGGCACAACCACATGCTCGGTGCGCAACCTGAGAAAGGTCGCCGTGCGAAAAGTGCATAAAACGGCGAAGATGGCCAGAGTTAATCGTCGTGAACAAATGGCCGCCTTGGGTGACAAGATGATCGTGGGCATGTTATGCGCGCGGCGATGCAATTCCTTTAAAATCAGGCCCAGAGCAATGTCCTGCTCGATCAGCGGCCAGGCTTTCTTGCTTAACCGCTGGCTCTCAAAGGTGCTGCACCGGAGAAACTCCTTGGTGTCTTCGACAGCAAGGTAAAGATGGTATCGCCAGCGTGCCTCCCACTTCGTTGGGTCTAATAGTTCCGCCTTTTGCTCCTCGCTCGCCCCGTTAATGGCTTCGGCTTCGGCCAAGAGACGGTCTTGCCAACGCTTCTCCACCGCGGCGACCGCCGCCAAAATCGGCATGAAATAGCGGTAGAGATTCAACAAGGTTCGGGAATTCGATTGGGCGAATTGCGAGTAGGACTTGCGGTGCGCTCGTTCTCGAATGAAGTCATATAACCCCTGCACCAGTTGACGGTCGCACAGCAGGGTAAAGGAAAGCTCCTCAGGACGAAACTTTTTAATCCCGTTCTTGAGATAACCAAAGAGGGTCTCCGAAAAATCGCGGAAACCTATTTCACTGGTCATATCTGTCCAGCGGTCCCCGGCGGCGGCGGGACTTTCGGGCAGTCCTTCCGGATTGATTGTTTTGTACAGAACGATGCGGTGATATTGCCGCTGCAGATCTTCGGGCCAGTCCTCAAACGAGAGCCGGTAGGCCGTATATACCTCGCGCGGCCAGTCATTGCGCCACACCTGCTCCAAGTCGCCGTCGGCGTCGAAATAAGCGTCCAGCGCGGCGATCAGCCGTTGTTGGGACAGCGAAGGCAGGCAGGTGCCATGTTCCCACACCGTCAACAGACTTGCGCAGGCTTTGATGCCAGTGGTTTCCGCGATCTCATCCATGACTTGCCGGGCGGTTTTGTGCAGCCGTTTTCGGTTGCGCCGCAGTTCCTGGCCAAACGAAGTCCGGCCCAAGAGCATGTCCCTGACCGTCGGCATGACTTCAAATGCGGTGTGTTGCGTCGTCGCCGCATAGCTGGCAAAAAGGTTGCCGCCGGCCGCGAATAGCTCGTCCAACTTCAGCACTTGAGATGGGATGATATTAGTGGTGTAGCGAGGACACTCCGCGACCCACACTTTTAGCTGGTTTCGCGCCAAACCTGCCTCGGTGCAAATTTCCCCGTAACTCTTCCCGCTGCAAAAAGGGAGGCAGCGGAACAGGGCGGCGGAAAAATTGGCTTCCGCCAGCGCCTGGCAATTGCGCAACAAGGCGCGGATGTCACCCTGGAAGCGCGCATCCGTCAAGGAGCCCGCCGGAAATTTGACGGCGCCGTCTCCATCGCCGCGCTGGTCAAGGGCGGATCCGACGGCCAGCAGGAATTCAGTCGGAGCGGGATCTCCAATCTTCTGGCCACTGACATCAAGAAGCTTCTGACAATTAGCGACCTTCCGTTCGATCTCGCCCGCCGCTTCGCCCCGCCATTCGCCTTCGCGGCGAACTTGAAAGAGCGCCTCTTTCCAGATCACCTCCCGACGTTCGGAATGGCTCAATTGCCGTTCCATGCGTCCGACAGCCCTTTTTCTCGTTCCCAATTCCGTGCTTAATAGCATCGGGGCCAACTTTTCCGGCTCAATGAGCCGCAGCGGCGGCACTCCGAGAAACTGCAAAAAGCGGTTTAGAGCCCCGATGTAAGCCTTGGCCGAACCACAGGCGTAAACGATCTCGCCGTCGGGCAACTTGCCGGTTTCAAGTTTGAGACGCATCAGCGCGATGGCGTCCACCTCCAAATCATCCAACGCGGTAACAGCGAAGTCTTCGCAGAGCCGGCCAATGGTTTCGAGCCGTTGTTTCTCCTTTCCCGCCGAGGCTAGCCCACGCATTTCCGCCAACCAAATTCGGGAAAACAGCCACACAAAGGCATAGAGTGGCAGCGACCGCGCCCGCCGCCGCAGGTCGTCACTAATGTCATGACGCCGGCTCTTAACGGCCAAAGCCAATTCCTTAATGACCTCAATCTCGTGGACGGGGCCAGGTTCCAAACCGCCGATATTGTCAAATATCTTATATTCCATGATGCGACGAGTTTAAGTTTGGCCCGGTTAGTAGTGTTGACAGTTGCGACACCCGTGAAAACTACTGGCGTCAAAGAAATAACGTGGAAGGGCCTCGTCCCCGCCGTCTGGCCAGCGACCGGCGCTTGCATGGCTTTTCCATGCCGACTTGCGTTGCCTGGTCGGCTGGGGAGTCGGTCGCGTCGCCGGCGTCAACGCCGACGCCGTCAGGATGTTTCAGCAAGCATTCCTTGAGCAGGTCGGCCCTCGAAGCCGGACACAGCCGAGCCGGAGTCTGACTGTCGCCCTCAAGAATCTCTATCGCCTTTCTAATTTCGGTCAGTTGGCGCAGCAAGGCCGCTTCCTCTTTGTGCAGTTGCTGCATGGTGATGTTGCGATGTTGGTTCATGGTATTGATGTCGCCGACGGCGAGGGCTCCAGTTCGTTCGGATCGGGTCCGGCGATGGCCTTCGCTCCTGAAGTGTTGCCATCCGTGGGCTGCGGTGTCGGCGGATTCTTTGAACAGGTCGGATTCATACGTTGCCGCCGTCTTCCCCGCCATCGCTGGATGTCTCCCATCGAGATTTGCGCCGGAATGCTTGCATGGCATCGTCACACTCCTGAGGGTTAAATCTCACCACTGCGCCGCGCTTGTAAAAGGGAATCGTCCCGTCCTCGCACCAGTAGTCCACGGTCCTTACACTGACCTGGTACCGCGCGGCCATTTGGTGGCGTGTCTTCAATAGTTGGGGTTCGGGTGTAACCGAAGCCTCTGCGGCGGCGGCAACGGGTCTGGACTTGCCCGTCTGGCCAGCGTTTCTGAAGTGTAGCGACCGTGGCGCATTCCTCCCGGCTTTTGAATTCCTGCGGGACGAAAGCCGAGCAACACTTGGGCGCGCCCCGTTTGAGGGTGCCGCCCCACGGATTTGCGTGCCATCTGCGCCTTGGCGCGCCAGCGCGCACTGGGGGACGACCGACACACCCTCAGCCGGTGCGGTTGCAGAGGCCGGATGCCCTTTGGACTTGGTGCGGGAATTCAGGAGTCCCTCCTGTCTCGGCGGCGGAGCGTCGGCGGCATTACTACCAACCGCTGCGGCGTATGGGCGGTCAGCAGCGCCCCCATATCTGGCGGGCCGGGCCGGTGCGATAATGGAGTCTCGAAGATCGGACTTGCTACAACCCAGGCTATCTGGGACATGTAGCTATGCCGGAACCGCGGGTCATAGGACGACCCATAGTACTTACTACTCATCATATCCCATTGTAAGGCCTTCTATTTTTGTTGCCTCGGGCAAAAACACTTTATTGATTCTGCGCAGCCTGATTATTCCCACTTACGGCCAATAATCCCACGCCACGAACCGCTCCGCCCTTGTCTAATTGAAGGTATTTCCAAGCCAGTCCTATGCGTGGGAGGGTGGAATAGCAGAAATCGCACAGATGGGCGGCCGCTGTTGGAGGTCGGGCGTCCGGCTGTGCTAGAGCAGATGCTATCAGCACATCATAGGTTGTCATTGAGACTTCACTACCTATGACAAGTGGTGAGTACTTGTAATATCCGCCCTGGCGACAACATGGAGTCTCTACGGAATCTCCCAGATAAGCTTTTGAAAAACGTGAACTCCGAGGCTGGCCTGGCGTCGTGGTACTTCAACCACGGCCCGGAGTACCTCAAGCTGCGCCGCACCTTCGGGCGCACCCCTTTCGCGGTGAGCCGGCTGCTGGGGAATCTGGGCGTGTCCGGTTCAACGCCGCTGTTGGAAAGGTTCGGCGAACCGGTGGGCGCGGCCAAAGGGCCGTCGGTGGTAAGGAATGGTGATTTCAGCGCCGATGCCAACGGCAATGGATTGGCCGACGAATGAGAGTTCACCGCAACCCCCAAAGGCGCCACCTGCACCCAGGAGGTACTGCCCGGGCCGGAAGGTGGCTCTGGGCCCAGCTCATCAGGGTGCCGGTCGTCGTGGCCATGACCAAGGCGCCGGAGGTCATGATCGCTCAACACGATCTGCCCGTCCGAGGCGGCCAGTGGTATCGGTTGTCGCTGCGAACCCGAGCCGAAGCCTGAATACAAAGGACATCACCTGGACAGTGCAGAATACAGCCAATTGGCAGGCGCTGTTCGACTACCAGAAGCATCGAGGAACCCGGCATGTCCATACGCCACCTCCTGCATCCGGTACCGGTCAAGTACCACCATCGGCACGGGTCCAGCCCAGTTGCTCTGGTAATCGTCGGAAGGCCACCAACGGCTGTAGTAACCCGCGCCGTCATTAAACTGGAGTGGATAGATATTGAACAAATCGAAATCCACAGTCAGAGGCGCGGTGAAGCCGCCGTTGCCAGACCAACCGCTTCCGTACTGGGCTTCCACGCCATAAAGGCAGCCGCTCCAGTACCAATGATTGTTGCCTTCACTACCTTTGATAAGTTGTGGATACCTATAATATGCACCCCGGCGACCACATGGAGTCTCTATGGAAGCTCCCGGATAATCTTTTGAAAAACGTGAACTCCGAGGCTGGCCTGGCATCATGGTACTTCAACCACGGCCCGGAGTACTTCAACCGGCGCCACACCTTCGGGCGCACCTCCTTCGCGGTGAGCCGGCGGCTGGGGAATCTGGGCGTGTCCGGCTCGACGCCGCTGTTGGAAAGCTTCGGCGACGCGAGGCCAATGAACGCGGCCCGGTCCGTGACGGCGCGGATAAAGTCGAGCCGGACTTTCGGGGCATAGTTTTTGAGGGCGGAGCGGTTCATTACAGGCTGAAGGGTGAAATCGGCGATTCCAGTGGTGGCGGCGGCGGCAACGATGACGGCAGCGGTCGGCCAAACCAAAACCATGCTGCCCACTGCCGTGCTGGATGCCTTGCTTAATTAAGCAGATGTCCTCGAAAAACCGTCGAGCGAACGGCGCGGCAAATGGGTTGACTTGTTGCCAAGGGCGACTTACACGCATTTGGCTCCATTGTCGTCGGGAAAAACATTCGGAAGATTTTCATTGACTTTGGCATAGCTTTAGTCTGAGCATCAGAGCCTCTACTGCCATTCGGTTTGATTGGATTGGTTTCGGTTAATGGGCTGGGATATGAGATTGCTCTCAGAGGATAATGATTTGCGTGGCTTCATTTTTGCGCTTGGGTTTTTGGGCGCAACGGAGGTTGGGATGTATTGTTGCGTCGTTCTCCCGCGCAAAAAGAGGGCACCACCTCAACACCTCCAAGGAGAGCAATGACCCCCACCCGACATCAAAGTGCGACACTGGGCCGGGGCGCGTTGCTGTCGGGTTTAACCGTGGGGGCGTTGGGTGCGGTGGTGCTGGTGGGTTGGGGGTTTGACCTCGGCGTCCTGAAAAGCGTTTTCCCTGGGCTGACCTCAATGAAGGCAAACACAGCGTTGGGAATGTTGCTCTGCGGATCGGCGCTGGCGATTCTGTCGCTTGAGAAGGCTGGTCAGCAAACCCGCTTCTTGACAAAAGTCATGGCGGCGGGGGTGATCGCTTTGGCAGCACTGACCTTAAGCGAGTATCTCTTCGGCTGGGAGTTTGGGATTGATCAATGGCTTTTTCGCGATGCGGATGAACTGGTGGCAACTTCACGGCCGGGGCGAATGTCCCCGGCCACCGCCTTTTGCTTTCTGTTGACAGGCGTCGCGCTTTTGACAGGCTCGCAACCGGTCTCCATGCGGTTGCGACGCCCCATGCTGGAGGCGCTGGGACTGGGTATCATCGTCGTTGCCGGGCTGGCACTGGCCGGCTACCTCTCGGCGGCGTTTTTCAGCTTTCGCTGGTGGAGTTATACAGGCATGGCCGTCCACACAGCGGCGGGATTTCTGCTGTTGGGCTTTGGCTTGCCGGCCGTGGGCCGACGCGAAGGCAGATTAAAGTGGTCGCTGGATTCATGGACCACCCGTGGCTTCGCGGTCAGCATCCTGTCGCTCTTGGCGGCAGCGGGAATTTGCTACCATTTCACCAATCAACTTCAAGAAAGCGCCGCGTGGGTCAGCCATACGCAGGAGGTTCTGAAAGAAATCGGAGGAGTCACGGCAGGGGTGGCCTCCCTCGGCAGCAGCCAGCGCAGTTACATCAACACGGGGAGTGACCGCTTTCTGGAACAAGAAGAAGCCATCCAGGTTGACCTGCACCAGAGGATTGACTCTCTGCGCAAACTGACCGCCGACAATCCCCATCAAAAACCCCGTCTCGATCAGCTTGCACCTCTTATCACCCAACGCATTGCATGGGGAGAAAAGACCATCGCCGCCCGCCGGCAGGGGGGTCTTTCCGCCGCGGAGCAGATGATTGCCACGGGCGAGGGGATCGAACTCACGGACAACATTCGCCACCTGATCAAGGCCGTGGAAGATGAAGAATATGGCTTGCTGGATCAGCGGCAAGAAAAGGAGAGGACGATTTCCTCCACGACTTTTTTGCTTCTGCCGCTGGGCGCTTTTCTCAGCATCACTTTCTTGTCCTTGGGATTATTCTTCCTTAACACGGGAATGGGAGAACGAGCGCAGGCGGAAGAGAAGGCCGCCTGGCTGGCGACCTTCCCGGAACGCAATCCGAGCTTCATTGTGGAAGTGGATTTGGCGACAGGGATAATTCACTACCAGAATCCTTACGCTCTCCGGTGGCTCCCTGATCTGCAAAATCTGGGCCTGCGACACCCGTGGATAGCGGGACTGGAAGAGGCCGCCCCGGCCTTGGCCCAAAGCCCCGGCGAACCGCTGCGGCGAGAGATTGAGGCGGGCGCGCGTTTCTATGCGCAAACCATCAATTACATTCCAGAAACAAAAAGAGTGCGCGTCTATGGCACCGATATTACCGAGCGCAAGCAAGTTGAGACGACGGCAGCGCGATTGGCGGCCATCGTGGAATCCTCGGACGACGCCATTGTTGGCAAGGATTTGCAAGGCGTCGTCACGAGTTGGAACGGGGGTGCGGAAAACCTTTTCGGCTATCCAGCCCGCGAGATGGTGGGCCAGCCGGTGGCGCGATTGATTCCGCCGGAGCGCCTGCCGGAGGAAACGGAAATCCTGAGCCGAATCAAGCACGGCGAAAACATGCCGAATTTCGAAACCGTGCGGGTGCGCAAAGATGGAAGCACGATTCAAGTCTCGGTGACCGTCTCCCCCATCAGGGATTCGGCCGGAAAGGTGGTGGGCGCATCGAAGGTCGCGAGAGACATCACGGAACGCAAGCGGGCGGAGGAGGCACGGCGGGTGAGCGAGGAGCGCTATCGCACACTCTTTGAGTATGCGCCGGACGGCATCGTCATCGTTGATCCCAAGGGCTACTACCTCGATGTCAATATGAGCATTTGCAAGATGCTCGGTTATACCCGCGAAGAATTTATAGGACTAAACGCCACGGACATCGTGGCCCCGGCGGAAATTCCGCACATCGGGCCGGCGTTGGACGTGATTCAAACCAAATCCGATTACCAACGGGAGTGGCAGTTCCGGCGCAAGGACCGTTCAGTCTTCGCCGTGGACACGATCGCGACCGCGATGCCCGACGGCAACCTGCTGGCGATGATCCGCGACATCACCGGGCGCAAGCGGGCGGAGGAGGAATTGCGGAAAAGCCGGGAAGAGTTTAAAGATTTGTTTGACAGTGCTCCCATTGGCTACCACGAACTGGATGCGCAGGGCCGGCTGGTCCGCGTCAATCAGACCGAACTGGAGATGCTGGGTTACACTTTTGAAGAATTGGCGGGACAATTTGTCTGGAGCCTTTCCGCCGATCCGGAAGGCGCCCGCCGCGCGGTTCTGGATAAATTAAACGGCGCGCCGCCGCCGGAGAGGTATGAACGAATGCTCCGGCGAAAAAACGGGACCACCATTCCAGTCGTCGTGCAGGACCTGTTGGTGAAAGGAAAAGACGGGGCGGTCACGGGCATTCGGACTGTTTTTCAGGACATCACCGAGCGCAAGGTGGCGGAGGAGAAGATCCAGGCACTGAATGCCGATTTGGAAAAGCGCGTGATCGAACGGACCGCGCAACTGGAGGCGGCCAACAAGGAACTGGAAGCGTTCTCCTACTCCGTCTCGCACGATCTGCGCGCCCCATTGCGCGCGGTGGATGGTTTCTCGCAAGCAGTGCTGGAGGATTACGGGCCGCAATTGCCGGCAGAGTGCCGCCAGGACTTGCAGACCATCCGCAATGCCGCGCAAAAAATGGGTGAGTTGATTGATGATTTGCTGACCTTCTCCCGGTTGAGCCGTCTGCCTTTGAGAAAAAGCACCGTGGACACGGGCAAGCTGGTGCGCGGCACTTGGAATGAGTTAATTGCCCAACGACAAGAACGGCGCGTTGACCTTCGGGTTGCCGAGCTGCCGGCCTGCCAGGCTGATCCGGCGCTGCTGAAACAGGTTTGGGTCAACTTGCTGTCGAACGCCCTCAAGTACTCCGGCAAACGCGAAGTGGCGCTGGTGGAGGTCGGATGCGCGAGAGAGAAGGATCAGGACGTTTATTGTGTGCGAGACAATGGGACGGGATTTGACATGAAATATGCTCATAAGCTCTTCGGGGTGTTTCAACGACTCCATCGCGCGGAAGATTACGAAGGCACCGGGGTCGGTCTGGCGATTGTCCAGCGCATCATCCAACGTCACGGTGGACGAATCTGGGCCGAGTCCGCCGTGGACAAGGGCGCCACATTTTATTTTACTTTGGAAGGGGAAATCAAATTATGAACGAGACAACGATTGTTGAGATATTGCTGGTGGAGGACAACCCGCAAGACTTGCAGATGACGTTGCGGGCGTTGAAAAAGGCCAATCTGGCCAATCACATACACATCGCGCGCGACGGGGAGGAGGCCTTGCAGTTTATTTTCTGCGAAGGCAAATTCGCCGGGCGCAAGATTGAAAACGCGCCCAAAGTGATTCTGCTGGACCTGAAGCTGCCGAAGGTGGATGGCAAGGAAGTGCTGGAGCGCATCAAGAGCGATCCGCGCACAAAAATGATCCCGGTGGTCGTGCTGACCTCTTCCAAGGAGCAGAACGACGTGGTGGAGAGCTACCAACTGGGAGTCAACAGTTACATCGTCAAGCCGGTCAACTTCGAGGGGTTTGCAGCCGCCATCCAGCAACTGGGGATGTACTGGCTGCTGCACAATCAATCGCCCAAATTGGAGGAATAACATGGCAAAACCGCTCAACGTCCTGCTGGTCGAGGACAATCCAGACGACGCCAAAATGGCTTTGCGGGAATTGAAGCGCGCCGGCTTTGAGGTTGTCTCACATCGAGTGGACACCGAGGCGGCTTTTCTGGACAGGCTTGACGGCAAACTCGACTTCATTTTGTCCGACTACACCATGCCGGAGTTCGACGGGATGCGCGCGCTGGAGTTGCTGAATAAGAGTGGGTTGGAAATTCCGTTTATCATCGTGTCCGGCAGCATTGGAGAAGACATCGCGGTGGAGGCGATGAAGCAGGGCGCGGCGGATTACCTGCTCAAAGACCGGCTGGCGCGTTTGGGGCCGGCGGTTCACCATGCCTTGGAGCAAAGGCGGCTGCGCCAGGAGCGGCAACAGGCCCAGTTGGCCTTGCGCGCCAGCGAAGAGCGTTTCCGCCAGTTCGCCGAGAATATCAATGAAGCTTGCTGGATCGCGGCGGCGGACCAATCCGCCATGCTTTATATCAGTCCGGCTTATGAAAAAATCTGGGGGCGCACCTGTCAGAGTCTCTACGAAAGACCCTCCTCCTTCATCGAATCCATCCATGAGGAAGACCGCGCCCGGGCGCTGTCGGCGGTGCAGGCGGTAAACCGGGGGGAAGATTTCGATCTCGAACACCGGATCATCCGCCCGGACGGCCAAATCCGCTGGATTCATGCCCGTGGGACCGCCATCCGCAATGAAGCAGGGGCAATTTACCGTGTCGCCGGGATTGCCGAGGACATAACCCGGCGCAAGGAGATAGAAAAGCAGCTTCGCCAGGCCCAGAAAATGGAAGGGATCGGCCAACTGGCGGGCGGAGTGGCGCACGACTTCAACAATCTGCTCGCGGTCATCGGGGGCAATCTGGAATTGTACTTGATGACCACGGAGAATATTGACCCCCAAGGCAGGGAATATCTCTCGGATATTGCCCATGCCGCCGACCGGGCCGCCGCTTTGAACCGGCAATTGCTCACCTTCAGCCGAAGCGAGGCCATGGAAATGCAGCTTTTGGATTTGAATGATCTGACGGCCTCCTTTACCAAGATGCTCCGACGGGTTGTAGGCGAGCATATCCGGGTGCAAACTGATTTGGCACCGACGCCGCCTCTGATCAAAGCAGATCCCGGCATGATCGAACAGGTGCTGATGAATCTGGCGGTGAATGCCCGCGACGCCATGCCCAGCGGCGGTTCCCTCATTATCGGGACCGAAGTGGTGGTAATCGGCGGCGACCGCGCAAAACTCGAACCGCGAGTGCGCCCCGGCCATTTCGCCTGCTTAAGTGTGCGTGACACCGGCACGGGCATTGCGCCGGAAAATATGTCCCGTATTTTCGAGCCTTTCTTTACGACCAAGGGAGTTGGCAAAGGCACTGGTTTGGGGCTGGCCACCGTTTTTGGCATCGCCGAACAACACCAAGGATGGGTGGATGTGTCGAGCGAAATGGGGGTTGGAACCACGTTTCGAGTGTTTTTGCCGTTGAGCAAGGAAGACGTTGCCGCCCCGAATCTGGTCGTAGGCCAAAAAGTCATCGGCGGCACCGAAAAGGTCCTCGTCGTCGAAGACGAAAGAGGGGTGCGCAATGTCGTGGTCCAGACATTGGAAAATCACGGTTATGCGGTGGTTGAAGCGGATACCGCCGTTTCCGCGCAGAAAATCTGGGCTGAACATGGCGGGCAATTTGATTTGGTCATCACCGACATGGTGATGCCAGGCGGATTAACAGGCTTGGAATTGATTGACCTGCTACGAGGGCAAAAGCCTGGATTGAAGGCCCTGCTGACCAGCGGCTACAGCGCAGACCTGGCGCGTAGTGACCTTGCACGCGCCAAGGGCATTACTCTTCTGCGCAAGCCGTTCTCGACCCGGGTTTTGGCGGAAAGTGTCCGCAATTGTTTGCATGTGAATTAACTGGATTCAAGGAAAGGCGTCCTTTCTTGTGGCTGCCTGCAAAGAGGACGTGGCCTTACGGAAAAAATCGATGGTAAATACCCAACAAAGGCGCTTCACTGTAAGCCGCCTGTTGGATTAGTGGTTGCCAGCCGTGCGAATACGCAAGATTAATTTCGACGCGCAAAAAATCCGTCTTCTGAAACCGGAGAAGCCTAGAAAATCCGACGAAACGGTGCCGCTTCAGCTCCGTTCGTGCAGAATGCGCGTGTCCATCAGCGTGGACGGCCAACGCCAATGGGTGAGGCTCGACACAGGTTGCTCGACGGGGTTGCAGTGGGTGAGTTCGGACGTGCCCGACCAGTGTATCCACCAAATAGCCATCGGGTTGGCTCAAATTTCCATTCCGCAAACCACAACGACTGGGGAGGTCGGCGAACTTAAATTTGAGAACGTGCCGACGGGTCTGCATGAAAAAGCCATCTTCCCTGGCGAGGCTGGTTTGCTCGGCAATGGCGTTCTTTCTCGTTTCTCCACGATCACAATTGATGCAAAAGCTGGCCGCTTGATTCTGGAACAGAATCGCCCGATTGCATCATGCGGTGATTGAATTGTGACAGAAGGATTCAACTACTTGATTCGGCCTGTTTTTGCGCTGAATCAAACCGCCCATACCGCAGCGCCAGCGTTGGCAGCACGAGCAAATTCAGCACCGTTGAAGTCAGCAGGCCACCGAGAATGACGATAGCCATTGGGCCTTCAATTTCGCGGCCAGGGTCGCCACTGCCAATCGCCAACGGCAGCAAACCAAGGCCGGTTACGAGCGCGGTCATGAGAATTGGCGTCAGGCGTTCGGCGGCTCCGCGCAGCGCGGTTTCCGGTCCCCATAGCTGATCCTCGACGCTCACCAGATGCTCGTAGTGCGAAATCATCATGATCGAGTTGCGCAGGGTGATGCCGAACAGCGTCACAAACCCCACCAAAGCGCCAATGGAGAGCAGGCCTCCAGACGCGAAAACCGCGAGGACACCGCCGACCAGCGCAAAGGGCAGATTCAGCAGCACCAAGGTCAGGTTGCGGCCATTGCGCATGATCACCGACAGGAGCAGAACGATACCCAGTCCGGCGAGAAGCGAATGGATCAACAAATCATGTCGTGCGCGCGCCTCGCCGGTGGCGGTGCCTCCAAATTCAACGTAGGTGCCGGCAGGCAGCTTCACGTCGGACTGTATTCGGCGTTGCGCTTCGGCTACGAACGAGTCCACGTCGCGACCACTGACATTGCAGGTAATGGTTTGCACGCGTTGCGCCCCTTGGTGAAGCACAACATAACGTCCGGAGTCTTGATAAATAGCGGCGACATCCCTCAGTGGAATATGCGAGCCGCCGGGACTTCGCAGCGGCAATGCGGCGACTTGTGTGATGTTCTTGCGGCTGTCCTCGTCGAGAATAACTGAAACGTCAAAGACCCGATTGCCTTCGTAAATCTGTCCACATCTGGCTCCTTGATAAGCTGTGCCGATGGCATCCAGCGCGGTCATGGTGTCGAAGCCGTAGCGAGACAATTCCGCCGGCTTCAATTGCGCTACCAATTGCGGCGTTCCGGGCGGTGATTGCAATTGAACATCGGCCGCGCCTTTGACGCTGTTGAGCGTGCGCGCGATTTCCTTGGCTGTTGCGTCAAGTGAGTCGAGATCGTGGCCAAATATGTTGATCACGACCGCCGCGCTGAAGCCGGACAGGGTTTCCTCGACGCGCTCGGTGAGAAAGGTGTTCACGCCGAAGTTCACCCCGGTAAATTTCACGAGCAGTTGCCGTATATGGGCCTGGGCCGACTCAATCTGCTCGCCGGACAGCGGTTTCAAGGTCACATCCAGTTCGCTCTCGTGGG
>JBEKSF010000096.1:0-22843 GCA_049517295.1 Verrucomicrobiota bacterium | reverse complement strand
TCCGCGCCCGTGCGGGCACAGCCTCGTTGAAGCAAGTCGACACTTGGCAGGCGTTCTTTCTTCAATGTGCTAAAGGAGCACGATAAACATGTCAGTTTTATCGTGCGCAATGTGAGTATATATTGGTTTAAAGTTCCGCCGAGCGGCTTTAATCACCGCGATTGCCTTCCTCGTTCAGTGGCGCATTTTCCAGGCTGCGGGCACGACGAGCCTGACACCGTTTGGGAGGAGGAGTGCGTCGGCTCCTCGTCAAATGCTTACGCTCAAAAGTACTTTAACATGTCGGGGCGGTGGTCGTTTCTTCAGCCCACACTCCTTGGCGAGCACCGCTCCGACAAACAAACCAATGCCGCAACAAACCGAAAATTTCGCAGAACGATGGAACGTCATCGCCAATCCCGGCGCCAAACACACCGAACAGGCATTCACGGATTTCATCCACGGCTCCGGCCGGGGGCGCAAGGTGTTGAACTGCGCGGTCCCCCTGGCGCGGGCCCATGCGCTCACCGATTTCCAGATGCCCGCTGGGTTGACCGCCGGCGACTGTATCACCACCTCCGTCACCGGCAATTTCCCTGACTCGCTCCGGGATTGGAAATACCAACCGAAGTTCTGCTCGGAGCCGCAACTCCCGCAGTTGGCGCCACTGCCGCCGGAAGCCGCCACCCTACAGGGTCTCCCTTGGTTTGAATCACCCTCCCAATCCACCGGGCTCGGGATCAATGCCCGTCATGTGCGTTATCACCACAGCCTCTGGCAGGAACTCAAGCCCAAAGTGCTGCAAGGCGTCCATACAACCCTCGTCCTCGCCCTCCCGCAGATCGGGTTCGCCCTCGCGCCCCACATCCAGCTCGAGAAAGTGTTTCTGTTCCTCGGTTCGCTGGCCCGGGGCCTGGGCCCGGTCCAGTTGTTCCCGGCGCGTTACCTTTATCCAGACGCCCACTTGGGCGGGTTAGCCAATATGCCGGCCCCCATCTTCGCGGACCTCCTGCCCACCACGGGCGGGTTTGCCTACCCCTGCGTTGACTGCGAACCCGACCCCTGGCGCGTGCTGGCCCGCTTCGGCAACGGGGATCGCTATTACGGTTACCCCTTCCGAGCGGCAAGCGACTCCCTGCAGGACTTCACTCTGCACGACCAGGAGGACCGGGCCATGCTCTTGCCCGGTGGCCAGCGGGTCGTCGCGCGTCACAGCGAGACTTGCGCTTACGCCACCTTGGACCCGGCGTTGAAACAGGAACTGGGGCTGGACCGCGAGGGATTTGAAGACGCCACCTGCCTGCTCCGGGGTGCGGTCACCCACGATGGCCTGCCCTTCTCCCTGCCGGCTCCCCTGCAGCCTTTGGTCTTCGCCCTCGTCCTGACCCATTGGCGAATGGAACTGGACCGGCCCGGCGATCTCAGCTCTTACGCCGTTTTCACCCAGCACGCCGCCATCCGGGGATTCAATTATTTCCAGCGCGTCGAGCCCTACTACTCCAATTTCATGCGGCTCATCCAAAACATTTCCGCCGCCCCCAACTTCCGCGCTTACCCGCTCGCCAACCACCTGACGCACTCCTGGCTGGGCGGAAACCTGTGTCTGTCCAACCACCTCAGCCAGTCGGAGTGGTATCTCGGCCCGGAACTGATGCGGTCCTACTACTACCAGCAACTGGACTGGCAGGCCGGGGTGGTCAACCTCATGAACCACACGGCCTTCCGGGCCAAGAGCGACCGGGCCGGGACGACCTCTCGCACCGGCCAGGAGATCGAGAATCTCCTGGGGATGGACGGGCTGGTCTTCCATCAAATGCACCGGTTGCTGCGGTTCGATTCGCATCTGTTTCCAAAACCGACCAGGCGCGCGTCGTTCTGGCCGGGCCATCATCCCGCGTTTGCCGAACTCGACCAGAAGTTCCAAACGGAAGGGTTGCCCAGGCTCTGAGCGCTCGGTTCTTGGTCGGCTGGTTGAGCATTGCCTTGGCCAGAGCAAGCTGACCCAGCCACAACTCCACCGCACTTGCGAATGAGAGGTACTGTGTGGCGTGCGCAGTTAAAAATGACAGGCGCAAAACGGAGCAATGCTATATTCGCCAATCTCTCATGGGGAGCACTCCTCGTTCGCAATGAGAAGGTCAGGGGTTCGACTCCCCTCGGCTCCACCAGCGTTCGCCCGCAACGCAGCGGAGGGCGAAGGCTGCCGTGCCGGAGCGCAGCGAAGGCGGGCGGGATTGAGCGTTCGCACCGGCGGGCTATGGCTCGGCAAGCCGGCCATGAATTTTTCTACGTTTACAATTCATGGCTCCCTTGCCCCAAAAGCAAATTCGCCAGCGTGATCGCTGTTGTTTTATTCCTGGGGGAAGGCACAGGCAAGCGCCTCGACCAAGGTTCTGGATGCTATTTGGGCCTCCCTGGCTCAGCGTGACGAAAACAAGAGGCGCCTGCTGATTCGCATATACTCCGGCATTTCTTAGCATAAATCACGCCACTATCTATTAGGACTTCACCCCATTTCAAAAGCGCGGTTTATAATGTAATTGGTTGGGTGGTGTTGCCGGTGGCAGCAGCTAATTCGGTTATTGGCGAGCTTTATGGCAGATTCGGACGCAATCCAAAGCGACGTCGGTCTTATCGGCCTGGATGTTATCGGCCGTAATGTGGCTGTGCATCTTGCCGAGCATCATTTCAACGTCGCCGTCTATGATGGTGCGCAACCAGACACATCGACCCTTTCCGAACAGACGGCATGGCCCAGAGTGCGGGCCGCGGCCAATGTCTCTGAACTGATGGCAAACCTGCGCCAACCCCGGGCGATCCTGATCTTCAGCGGCGCAGACGCTCCCATGAACTCCACCTTGGATCAGTTGCTGCCCGAATTGGAGCACGAGGATCTGGTGATCGATGCCGGGGATTCCTATTTCAAGGACACCGCCAGCCGCAGCCACCGTTTGGAGGAGCAAGCCATTCGGTTTATGGGCCTGGGCCTCTCCGGCGGGGAAAAAGAGGCGCGTCACGGGGCCATTGTCATGGCCGGAGGAGCACCGGAGGCGCGCGAGCGGACACGCCCCTGGCTGGAAACGATGGCCGCCTCCGTTCGCGGCGAGCCCTGCGTGAGCTATTTTGAAACCGCTGCGGCCGCCCACTTCGTCAAAATGGTCCATACTGGAGTCGAGTGTGCCCTGCTGCAATTGCTCTCCGAGAGTTTCCTCTTGCTGCAACGCGCCTTGCTCTTGACCGATGAGGAATTGCACGACACTCCAGGCACATGGCTCACCGGCATTCTCAAAGGCTACCTAATGGAGATTTCCGGCCGGGTCCTTGAACCGCCGGACCTGGCCTCACCGCGGCTGTTGTTGGAGGAAGAGTTGAAGCCGGCCAAAAGCCACGCTCTGGGAAAATGGGTCGCGCAGAGCGCGCGGGAGTTGGAAGCGCCCATTCCCACTATCGAGGCGGCCGTGAGCACGACGCCTGTGGTGGCCGCAGAACGCCGACAGGCCCTGTTGGCCTCGCCTTCCCGCCACCCCGCGGGGCGATTCGGCAACGATCCTGAAAGTGTGCTCAAGGAATTGTACAGCGCGCTCCAGGCGGCCATGATGATTACTTACGCGCAAGGCATGGCGTTGTTGATCGCCGCCTCGCGACATCTTGGTTTTCAATTCAACCTGCCCGAAATTTCGCGGGCCTGGAGAGGATGCACCCACCTGCGCACCACCTTGCTCGAGGACATCACCAGCGCGTTCGAAGCAACCCCGCACCTGCCCGGCTTGCTCTCCGATGACGATTTGTCCCAACGGGTCATGGCCGGCCAGGAGAACCTGCGCCACGCCGTCTGGCGTGCCCATGAGCTTGACACCGATGTTCCGGCCATGCTGGCTTCGCTGGATTACCTCGATTCCAACAGAGCCGCGTGGCTGCCAGTTAACTTGATCCAGGCGCGGTCCGGCCTGCCAGGCACAGCCGTCTAGCCAGGCGCGGTAAAAAACCGCCCTGACAGCGTCGCATCGTCCTTGGGTCGATGGCGTGTACGGTGGAGGGTGTGTGGGAGGGAGAAGCCTCGCGAACTGGCCGTCCTTCTGGAGATCTTCAAAAATATAGGTTTGACGACCTCGACAGCGCCCCTCGTTCGCAATGAGAAGGTCAGGGGTTCGACTCCCCTCGGCTCCACCAGCCCTGGCTTGTAAGCGAGCCCGAGGGCCAATGCCAGGGCCGTGTTCCGCTGTTAAGCCGGATATTCTGTATTTCTCAAACCGCTCAAGCGTGAGGCCTGTTACAGCCCTGTCTCCGCGCACCGAATCCCTCCCGTGACCGTGCAGAAAACGAACTTGCCATCGCTGGACAGGCGCAGCCGTCCGTCTTTAAACGCGTGGTTCCCGTTCCATTCTAACATGGTCCCCACTTCCAGCTCCTTCACCGGCGTATAATGGACGCTGTCGAGCACTTCGATTGTTGATCTGCCGCCCCGGGCCAGAAAAACGAAATCCCGCCGCGGATGGAAGGCCACTCCGAGCACCTCTCTTTCATCGAGCTTTGCCACCGTGCCGCCGGAGAGAATCATTTCCGCGTAGCCGGGCACGGCCCACTGCTGTCCGTCCCGGCTGAGGCCTATTTCGTAGAGAAAAGAATTGGCTCGGTGCGGCGGTTGCAACGTTGAGGCGCGGCAGCTAAACCGGCCATAAGTGCCAGGGGAACTGCTTCCATCAGCATAGGCAATGAATTCGCGATCCGCGCTAGCCGCCAGCATGGTGTCCTGGCCCACACGCGATACCCGCGTCGTTTGCTTGCTGGCCGGAACGTATTTGCGCAACGGCAATTGTCCTCCCGAACCATCGATTGAGGAGGTCATCCACACCGATCCATCCGCGCCAAATACCACCGAAAACGTGCCTTTCTCCATCCGCTCTTGGGGAAACGCCACGGGCGAATCGACGCCGGCCTCCAATTGCACAAGGTGAATGCCAACGCCGCCATTTAGAGGCGCGGCGTCGGCCACGGCCAACAGGTCGTTATCCGGGGATATGTCAATTCCGCGCAGGCTGCCTCCGAGCGCCAGCGGCGGCAGAAAGGACTGCGATGCCATCTGGTACCGCAACACCGAGTCGCCCGCCGAAATGTATAGCAGGTTGCGTTTCGGATCGTGAACCATGTCCGCGCGATCGGGCGCCCCGATAAAAAAGCTCGCTGGCTTTGATGCCAGCGCTGTGGCCGCCGGCGCAATGACTTTGGCGGGCGACGGTGGCGGCGGTGGCGGGGGAGCCTTCTCGTGTGGAGGCGCGGAAGCTTGTGCGCCCGTCCTGGGCGGAATGCTCTTCGGGTGAGAGGAAGAGCCGGCGCCGTTGTAAAACCAAAAAGCAAGTATCAATAATAGGCCGACGCTGATTCCAATAATTCCAGGCGAGAGGTTTGGCTCCGTCTTAGGGCCGCCGGTTGGGAAAAACTCGGCCTTCTGCATTTCCGTCCACATTTGTTGTGGATTGATCGCCTTGCCGATCTTCATCCGCATCTTGCGGCACCTATCAAGACAGTCCGTCAACTCGGAGGCCGTGGGCTGAAGTGGTTTCAGAGAGAGGGCCAGGAACGGCAGGACTTTCCGCCGCACGCGGCGGTAGGGTCGCAGGTAGAATTGCAGCAAGGTAAAGACCACGCCAATGCCAGCGAGGACCAGCGTGGGCACAAGCAACCGATCTTTGGCCGCTTCGCCTTTCACAGTCGCCCCCAAGAACATCAGCGCCGCCATCAGGATGATCGTGCCCAAACAACCCAGCCCCGACGGCGCGTCCATTGGGACCTTCCCGTTGAACCACTCCTCAACGACCGCGTTGAACGCCACAAACGGTTCCATCAAATACTGCTGGCGCGCCTCCGTGGAAACGGCTCGCGGGTTCCGCCTCAATTGCTCCTCGAGTTCCAGCCGCTGGGAAAACTTTTTCCGCACCCCAGGAAATGTTCTCGCAATGAGCGCCTCGCGGTCGGTCGTTGAGCCGTCGTCAATGGATGTGTATTGTTGCGGATCAGTCGCCAGCCGGAGACCGCATTGCTTGCACTGCTTGATGTAGCCCAGCAGTTGGCCGTCACCGGTCGTTATTCCATAAACGTGTCCCGCCATCCCTGCGCGGAAGATTTCAAACGCCTGGATGTCGCGGCAAATCGGGCAAAAATCCGCCACGTGGCCGAGGGCTTTTTCGATGCGCTTCCTGCCCCAAATGATGATCATGAAATCACGATCCGATGCGGCAGCTTATCTTCTCCCAGCAAAGGGGGCAATTTTTATCTGCGCCCCACCCGCAGCGCCGACGTGAGGAGGCGGACCATCATCCGTGGTTAAGAGCGTCTCCAAAGTGTCCCTTTTCCAAGGTGTCCGTATTAAAATTATTGGGACGCATGGATAAAATGGCATTGTTGTGCGTAGCGAAAACGCGATAATCCATCGAAAAGGTTGATTTTTGAGAATCGTCGGCCATAGTTGGTCCCGCTATGCTTGATGTTATTCTGGCGCTTACGCGGTGCGTGCTCCGCGGCTTTCGATCCCATTCCCGGCTTGCGCTTGAAAACCTGGCGGAGAAATTGAATCTGTCCTGATCCGGTTTGCACAATGAATGGCATCCGGTGCATGTTCGCGTTTCTGGTGGCTGGCGCGGTGTTCGCGCGGGCCGACGACAAGACGGTGACGTTGCCGGAGTTGATGCAGGATGCGCAACAGTGGGCGCAGGATAATCTCGACACCAATGTTCTCAACTCGCTGCCCAAAGTGAGCGATCGCGCGGTGCAGCAGTTTTTGCGCGAACTCCAAGAGCGTTTTCAAGGCGACTACGTGGTGGATTTGGCGGGATTAAGGCAGACCGCGCAGGCTGTGCTGCCGTGGCTGGAAAGCCGCGAGGAAACCCGGCCTTACGCCGCCTGGCTCACGGCGCAGATGGATTATCTCGATGTCGCCGAAGAAATCCGCATCACGATTCCGGCGCCAAAGGTTGAAACCAATCAGCCGGCGCCGCCGAGAACCAATCCGCCGGCGCAAACTGAACGGGTAATTTGGATCAGAAAAACATCCGGTCGTCCGTGGTCCACCGCCGCCAAAGAGTATGTGCCGCAATTGAGGCCGATTTTTGCCGGTGAAAAAATTCCGCCGGAACTGGTTTGGGTGGCGGATGTGGAATCGTCTTTTGACCGCCGCGCGGAGAGTCCGGCAGGAGCGGCGGGACTGTTTCAATTGATGCCGGGGACGGCGAAACGGTTTGGACTTTCCTTGTGGCCGCGCGATCAACGTTATCAAACCGAACCCAGCGCGACCGCCTCGGCCCAATACTTGAAATATCTTTTCGAACGTTTTCAGGACTGGCGTCTGGCGCTGGCCGCTTACAACGCGGGAGAGGGCGCGGTGCAAAAGCTGTTGGATCGGTACAAAACGCGAAGTTACGACGACATAGCCGGACATCTGCCCGCGGAAACGCAAATGTATGTGCCGCGGGTCGAAGCCGTCATCTTGGCGCGTGAAGGCGCGCGATTGGACCAACTTCCCGCGCCGCAAATGTGAATGGGGCGGGCGGGCGTTCTCAGGCAGTCGCGGCGACCTTTGACCGCCAAGGCACCCCTCATCGGGCCAAGCAGAACAAATCACGGCTGGCTCGGAAACTTGGCGCAATGATAAGGTTCCGGGTTTCCGCAGGATGAAACGAGTGCAGCCCCAGGTTCCATCCCGGAGCCAGGCTACGGAAGGGCGAAGGCACGATAGTATCGCTGGCGGGAAGAGTTTATTGCCGTGGTGTCGAAGAGGGTGATGACGCCCCGCGACGGCACGAGATTGGTGCTGACAGGGTTCCAATCGGCGAGGTCGGTGGAGTATTCGAGGACGTAATTCCGGTTCGTCTCGCCGGTCAGGGAGAACTCAAATCCGTTCAGATCAATTGCTTGGGGGCTCTGCGGCACGGTGGCCAGGAGAACCAAACCGTCCTCGACCGCGCCCAGATCAACAATAGCCGAGCCGTCGCCATCGCCGTCAACGATGCGCGGGTAGCCGCGTTGATCGGTGGCGGGCAAGGCGGTATTGTCGCCGGCATCAATGGCTGGGCTTCCGTTCAGCAAGGCATGGGTCCAAGTTGGGCCGCCGTTGTTTTGCAGCGGAGTCAAGCGAGGGTCAGCCGTCGAGACCAGGCCGCCGGAAAAGCCGTTGTTGACCTGGATGAGGTTGTTGTTGCCGAGGTCCATGTTGGTGCTTGCGTAGAGGTTGGTTGAAAGATAATCGCTCGCGGCGGAAAGAGTGTCCGCCAAAATAGCGTTGCGAATAAAGACGGTGGAGGTTTCGTCATAGCCGAGATTGCATATACCCCCGCCGCCCTGGTCGGCTCGGTTGAAGGCGAAGGTGGCGTTGAGGACTTCGATGGAGCCATTGACGATGAAAATGCCGCCGCCGAAGCCCATGCCGTTGGAGCCAAGGCTGCCAATCATACTTCCACCCGTGCCGCCGACGGCCTGATTGCCGGAAAAGGTGCAATTGGTAACGGTGGTCTCTCCGAAAAGGCTGAAGACGGCGCCGCCCAGACCGGCGCCACCGCCGCCGGCGCTGCCGGTATTTCCGGTGTTGTCGGCTGTGGCGCCGCTGCCGCCGCCGCCGAAGCCTGGAGCGCCAGTCGCCCCTCCTGGGGTGCCGCCGCCGGGACCGCCGCCGCCGCCGCCAAAGCCGCCTACTCCACCGCTGCCTCCGCTGCCCCCGCCGAAGCCTACGGTGTTGTAGGCGCCGCCGCCGCCACCACCGCCGGCAAATCCGCCAGACCCACCAGGACCGCTGCCGGAGCCGCTGGTGCCGCTGCTGCCGCCGCCTCCGCCGCCCCCGGCGATGCCGCCCCCGGCGCCGCTGACAGTTTCAGTCCCACCGGCTCCTCCACTTGGACCGCCTCCGTTCCCGCCGGTTGAGTTTTCGCCCCCAACTGCCCCATCCCCACCCAAGCCGCCACCGCCCCCGCCGCTGCCCTGGCCCCCTCCCGCTGCCCCGCCACCCCCGTCGCCGCCGAGGGCCTGATTGCCGGCGAGCGTTGAGTTTTCCAAGTCGAGCCTGCCATCATAGATAAAAACAGCCCCACCCATGCCGCCCCCACCCCCTCCACTGCCACCGCGCTGAAAGCCGGAGCCACCAGCGCCGCCTTGGGAAAGGCCGTTAGAGAGGGTGACGCCGTTGAGGGTCAGCGAGCCGCCCGGAGCGACATAAAACAACCGCATCGCGGGCGCGCCGTTGGAGCGGGCGATGACGACACCGTTGGAGCCAATGGGTCCGGTGATGGAAACGTGGTTGGTGATAATGAACGCGGAAGGGCCAAAGGTTGTGTCGCCTACCGTGGAGAGTTGGACGACGCCGGCACTGGCGGAAAAGAGACCATTGCTGAAAATAATGGAGGAGAAGATTCCGTTGTCGAGTAACGCCTGCCGGAGCGAACCGGGGCCGTTGTCGCTGAAATTGACCACTGTGAACGGCAAGGAAGGCAGCAGCCGCACGCGGCGGGGGATGGAGAGAACACCGGTTTCGACGGTGGCAAGGCCAAGTCCGTCCGGATCAAGGCTCCAGAGGATGCCCGCGCCGGCATCAGCCAGGTAAAGTTTCGAGGCGGCCGGATCGAAATCAATGGCGGTGCAACGCTGGACGCTGCCGCCGCCCGCGGCCACAAAGAGAAGCGTATTCGTCGCACCACCGTAATCAATCCGCTGCACGGTATTGTTGCTTTGAATCGTGCCGCTGGTGACATAATAAATGAACTGATTGGTGACATCCAGCGCCAGATCCAGGGGCGCGGCCAGCAGGTTATTCTTGACGGATGTCGCCACGCTGCCGCCTTCCAATGGGACGCTCCAAAGAGCTTTGGCGCCGGCGTCCGAGAACACGATCTGAGAATGAAGGAGGTCCAGCGCCAGGGCGGTGCAGCGGCTGACACCGTTGCCGGACGATCCAGTCGCGGTGAAGAGCACGGTGCCGCCGGCTCCTGAGTAACTCACCCTTTGGATGGTGTTACTGGCCTGCGTGCAACTGCTGGTGGTGAAATAGATTTGTTGATGGGCGGTGTCCAGCGCGAGGTCGGTGGGGGTGCCGGTCGCAATTGTCGCCACGGAGGCCAGGCTGGTGCCGTCGAGGTTCATGCTCCAGATGGTTTGGGCTTTTGCGTCCAGGAGGAAAACCTTTTGAGCCGAGGAATCCAGGGCGATGGCCGTGCAGCGGATCACGCCATTGCCACCCGTCCCGTTGGCAGTGAAAACGGAACCGTTGGGCGTGCCGCCGGGTGAAACGTAATCAACCGTATTATTCGACTGCGCGGCACTGCTGGTGGCAAAGAAAAGCACCTGGCTCCAGCCAGGCGAGGCTGCCAGGCAGAAGGCGGCGAAGAACATTCCCCACAGCAGCGATCTATTGGACGAGCGTTTGTTCATCAGGATCGGGGCGCGGGAGCGGTCAATTCCGCGAGGGAAAGATCCCCTCCAACGCGATGATAAAGTTCACGCACAGGTAGGGCTGAATGTTATTGATTGGCGTGCCGCTACCGGCGCTCTGGATCATCGCTGGATTCATGGTGGCGTTTGCGCCGGCGTCGCTAAAGTCCAGGGATGTTCCGGTTGATTCCACGGCCGGCAAATTGGCTGAGGGACTGGCTTGGTTGCCGCCGCCGGTGTTGCATTGGACCAAATGGTTGTGACTCGGCATATTGCCAATCAACAGGGTCGTGGATTCCGTACCGCCTGTTTGGCCCAAGAGGTACGAAGATAGGCCGGCTCCCGTCCCCTGGTTGACTGGGACACGGCCTTGCAAGTCCGGCAAATTGAAGGTGGTGGTGCCGTTACCGCCAAAAGTTGTGCCCAGGATGGAAAAGAGGGCCGTGTTTTGACTAATTGGCATGGTCTGGCCGTTGCATAAGGCCCACCCAATAGGCGCAAAATTGCCCGCGAACATCCGTATTTCACCAAGAAATGGTTGTGACATAATTTATCCTTTTGGTCTGATTTTTTTTAAGTGTGTGTTTGAACAGCGCGATTTGGCGGGCGATTAATCACCGCTTGATAATCTATTCTGTCGAGGTTCCTCGTGAAAACAGGCACGATGAAAAGATCAAATCGACCGAGCGTTTGATGCTCGAACGGATAGGTGTTCTGTTCCAGCAGGTCGCCTCTGGAGCCGGAGAAGATAAGGGAAAACTTTTCATTCCCAGCATCGGGAGGCGGACGGCGGCCTGGTTTGAGCGGTTTCTCCAGGCGCATTCGGACATCCGCCAAGGTGACGTTGAGTGTCCTGCCAGGCGCGGCCTGAATGCGAAAAGGGGTGTTTAACTGGCCGGCAAAGGCGGAGCAGGGGATTTCGTGCATAGATCGCCGCTTCCAAAAGGGCGCGGTTGATTCGGCTACGATAACGGCTGGAGACGCCAAAGTCGCCGCCATCAGGGCGCAACAGTCAAACAAGAATTTTCTGCGTGTGGCCACAGAATTAGAACAAGTGAGTTGAAATAAACACATGGTGCGCATACAGTCAACTGATTTCACAATTCGCTGGATGGACAGAAGTTCAACCCGTAATAATTGAGCAGTGATTCTTCGTATGCCGGCCAACAATCTCGCCACCAAGTTGCGGCCCGAAGATCCGGGCGACGAGTTGTTTCTGTTGGAGGTCTATGCCGGCACGCGCCAGGAGGAATTGGATGCGATGGGCTGGACCGGCGCGATGCGGGAGGCTTTTGTAAGGATGCAATTCAACGCCCAGCAACGAGGCTATCGCGCCGCTTTTCCTCGCGCGCAGTTCGCCATCATCCTGTCGGGCGGGCAGGCGGTTGGACGCATCGTCGTCAACCGCGCGGAAAGCGAGATTGTGCTGGTCGATATCGCCTTGCTGCCGGCGCACCGCGGCCGGGGGATCGGCACTGCGCTGATGCAAGAACTCCTGAGGGAAGCCGGCGCCGCCAAGAAGCCGGTCCGATTGAGCGTCGTCAAAGGACAGAGAGCATTCGGGCTGTATCGACGCCTGGGTTTTGAAAAGACTGGCGACGACGGCGTGCGAGACCAAATGGAGTGGCGCGGCGAGGGTCTTCCGCCAAACGAGCCAGAACCATGCGAGCCAGCTTAAAGCTTGCGTTGCAATTTGATGCCGCGCTTCCGCAGGGGGATTTGCGGGAGATCACAGCGGATGCGTTTGTGGCTCATTTCAACACCCGGTATTACCGGGGCGATTGGAGCGTGGCGCCCATCCGTTCGGTCGGCGGGCGGGCCGATCATATCTATCCGGATCCTACAGCCAAGAATGCCTTTGCCGACACTCCGCTTTTGGAGCGATGCCCGTACGTGCGGCACGTGCTGGCGTCTTTCCCCTGTCCCCACCTTCCGGCGCCGGGCGATGCTTGGCCTGCGTGTCATCGGCAAAGGGCAACTTTGGGTTCTTGGCATGAAACCGGCAAACGCGCGCCACGGCTTCGGGCGCTTGTTCCGGGCAGACCGCGCCCCAATACCGCATGAGCGAAGGCCACATCACACCTGGCAATTGCCGGTAATTGACGAGCCTGCCCGTTCCAGCCCAAAAAGGCGGATCCCAGCACTGTCTGTCCAGGCATTCCCATCCACCTCATTGCTATGATGAACAGCAATGCGATGTCTCTTTATACTTGTCGTGGTAACACACTCAATCTTGGGGGCTGTCGGGGTTTTCATCGCGGCCCTTGGCGGTGAGATCGAGGAAATTGTACGTCGTGTTCAGCAGGTCGATTCCCCGTGCGTAGGACGAGCAAGTATGACCGGGACGGGGGACAATTCCCCCGGGGCGGGCCGGAGGAACCGCGCCAGCCAGACGCAGGCAAGCACACACGCCAATGAAACCAAGCCGGCAACCGGGTAATGGGTGATTTCCTGATTTGGACCCTGGCCGATGATGTTTCCACTGATCCAGGCGGCGAGGCCGCAGGAGAATTGCTGGACTGACGAATTGATGCTCATGAAGCCGCCACGATAGCGGGATTGGACCGTCGCCGTCATCATTGCCATTGCCGGAACAAAGCGGCCGGACATGCAGATCATGAGAAGGGTGGAGGTCGCCAGCGCGAGGAGCAGTGGGACGCGCGGCAGATTGGTGAGGGCGATGACGGGGATCGACGCGGCAAGGGACATCCGCGTGAAGACGCGGAGTTTTCCGGCGCGGTCGGCCCAGCGTCCGATCCAGTTCATGCTGAAGAGGGTGCATAATCCTCCTGTCAAATATATGAATGGCAATTGCTTCTCGGTCAATCCGACGTTGTACACCATGTAGGTGGCCAGAGTGGGAAAGATGGTGAAGCCGGCGCAGGTGAGCACCGCCATGAAAAGAAAGGCCATTTGGTGGTTTGGCTCCATGAGCACGGCCAGCATCCGCGCAGCGGGATGCTGACCGCGTGAATGCTCCAAATGACCGCGCAGGGTGGGCACGAATTGGAACACGGCTATTAGAATCGGCACGCTGATCCCGGCAATGACGTAGAAGGGCACATGCCAGTTAAAATCGGAGGCGAGCACAAGCCCCAGCGGCACCCCGAAAATCGAAGCGACAGAGAAGGCGGACATCACCAGGCCCATCGCGGCGCCGCGCCGGTATTCCGGGATGACATCGCCGACGATGGCGAGAATCACCGCGCCGGTCACGCCGCCGAAAGTACCGGCAATGGCCCGTGCGGCAACGAGGAAGCCGTAGGTGGCGGCCAGGGCGCACAAGAGCGTTCCTATCGAGAACCCCAGGAAAAGCCAGAGGAGGGCGACCTTGCGATCAAAGCGATCGAGGAAAAACCCCGCGGCGACACCGGAGATTCCCGCGGCGATGGCGTACGCGGCGACGATCATGTTGAACTGGGCCGGCGTGATATGCATGAGGCGCATGTATTGAGGTCCCAGAGGCAGGATGATCAAAAAATCCAGGTTTATGGTAAACTGGATGGCTGCCAGGAGCAGCAACACCAATAGTTCGTTTCGTAGTTTCAATGCGCAAAGTTCCAAGTTTTGTGCTCAACCGCCAAGCCTCGTGTTGAGGGGGGGTCGTGCGGGAGCGTTTTGGGCCACAACGTCCAAGACTGGAAAACGTAGCACGGAATCGCCGGGGCGCGAGTGGAAAAGTGAAATGGTCGCAAATAGCAGCAATCATTGGCATTTTTGAGGATTTTTGGGGGATTGAGGGGCGTGAAACAGGACGGACAACAAAGGACCAAAAGGACCAAAGGGACGAAAGGAGAGGCGTGACGGAGGGCGGGGAGGCTGGACCGATGAGCGTTGGAAGGGCAGGGGACGGGTGCTTGTCGTTGATAAAAACCGGGGAAAAATAAAATTAGTGTTTCGAAATTGATAAGGTTTGCTAATGAAAGCCCGGTCGTTTTAGGTGCAAGCGGCTCTGGCGCAATGGGTTGGGCATTATCGGGCGGTGGCGAGCATTTGGAAATAGAGTTGAAAAAAATGGGAATAGAGCGAATCGTTTCAAGGCACCGGGAGGAACAGGAACGGGTCGAATGGGAGATAGGGGAAGCGCATATAAACAGGGAAGATTACGATTACGATTACGATTAGGAGGGGGAAAGGGGATGGACTGGAAAGGGACGAAAGGGACCAAAAGGACAAAAAGGACCAAAAGAAAAGGCGTGAGGCCGGACCTTGGAAGGCTTCCGCCTTCGCTAAAGCTATGGCGGACAAACGGGCGGTGGCGGCCCGGCGAAGGGCGCCGGGCGATGGACCCGCCTTTGCCAAGGCTACGGCGGGCAAGCATAGTTGTCCTCACGCGCAGGAGTTGATCACATTTCCACGAGGGAGAAAAACCGACTGGGGGAAAAAACGCAGAATTTTTGAAGGTTTTTTTTAAGCCCCAGATGGACTGATATTGACGGCCTTTGCCTCCGAAATAACATTAGATTTATATTGATTTCAATTAATGATTGATAAATGCTTCTTATAACTCGAATTGGAGGCTTGCCGCGGGGAACATAATTCCGTCGAGACGTTTGGATTGGATTCCTGACAGAGAGGCGCTTGGCGGCTGGCCCGAGTTCAATGATGCCGGATGATGAGGACACAGCAAACAACCGCTTGCGGCCCGCCGAGACCATTTTGCGGCGGCCTGCTTTGCACCCCAAACCCACTCCTGCCCCTCGCGAATACCCTGCCATGAAAACGCTCCTTACTCCCATCCGTACCACCGTGGTGGCGGTCCTCACCTTGAGGCTCCTTATTCCCGCCGCATCGGCCAACGCGGGAACTGGGTTCACCAACATCAATGCCGGGCTGACGGGTGTTTACGGCGGTTCCGTTGCGTGGGGGGATTATGACAACGACGGACGGCTGGATATCCTGCTCACGGGCTCGTTGGATTCCGGCATCCCGATCTCCCGGGTCTATCATAACAACGGGGGTGGCACCTTTGCTTTGAACACCAACGCGGAGCTGCGGGGAGTGGCTTTTGGTTCGGTGGCGTGGGGGGACTACGACAACGACGGACGGCTGGACATCCTGCTGACGGGCTTGACGGAATCCGGTGACATCATCTCCCAAGTCTATCATAACGATGGGGATGGCGCCTTTAGTTTGAACACCAACGCGGCGCTGCAGGGTGTCTATTACAGTTCGGTGGCGTGGGGGGATTATGACAACGACGGCCGGCTGGATATTCTGCTCACGGGCATGATGAATTCCGGCGACTACGTCTCCCAAGTCTATCATAACAACGGAGACGGCACCTTCACGTTGAACACCAACGCGGTGCTGCAGGGAGTGGCTTTTGGTTCGGTGGCGTGGGGGGATTACGACAACGACGGACGGCTGGACATCCTGCTGACGGGATCGACAGGACAAATTGACACAAACGGGAATCCGATCCCGTTCTCCGGCATTTATCGGAACAACGGGGATGGCACGTTCACTTTGAACACCAACGCGATGCTGCCGGGAGTATATGAAAGCTCGGTGGCGTGGGGCGATTACGACAACGACGGCCGGCTGGATATCCTGCTCACGGGATGCACGGGGTATGACACGAACGGGAATACTATGCTGCTCTCCAGCGTTTATCGGAACAACTGGGATGGCACGTTTACGTTGAACACCAACGCCGGCCTGCCGGGGATTGAATACAGTTCGGTAGCATGGGGGGATTACGACAACGAGGGCCGGCTGGATATCCTGCTCACGGGCGTCTTAAGTGACGGGGACGGCGTCGCCCAGGTCTATCAGAACAACGGGGATGGCACGTTCACTCGGAACACCAACGCGGTTCTGCCCGCTGTCTCCAGCGGTTCGGTGGCGTGGGGGGATTATGACAACGAGGGCCGGCTGGACATCCTGCTCACGGGCGATACCGGTACCGTTGACACAAATGGGAATGAAATTGACATCTCCAGCGTCTATCGAAATCTCAGTCCGATCACCAATACGCCGCCGACGGCGCCGACCGGTTTGACAGCAACGGTGTCGAGCAACTGGGTTTCGCTGGCGTGGACCGCCGCCACTGACGCGCAGACGCCCGCCGCCGCACTCACCTATAATCTGCGGGTGGGAACAACGCCGGGAGGCTCGGACTTGGTCAGCCCGGAATCCGATCCGGCGACCGGCATGCGGCGGCTGCCGCAAATGGGCAACGCGCAGGAGGGGACCCATGCGATAGTGGATGTCTCCACTCTTCCATTTGGGTCGGTTTGTTATTGGAGTGTGCAGGCGGTGGATTCGGCTTGGGCTGGTTCGCCATTTGCCCCCGAAGGGGTCTTCATGGCGCCGGTTGGTTCGCCAATCGCCACCACGCTGCCAGCCGGCAGCATCAGCGTCAGCGGGGCGACGCTTAACGGAACGGTCAATCCCGATGGCCTGGCAGCCACGGGGTGGTTCCAGTGGGGCACGGACACCAACTACGGCAACTTCTTTTCCGCAGAGTCTTTCCCCGCCACCAACGCCGGCCTTGGCATTAGCGCCGAGCCCAACAATTTGACGCCGGGCTGGACCTACCACTTCCGCCTGGTGGCTGCCAACAAGGCGGGCACAAATTACGGCGCCGACTTGGTCTTCCAAACCTGTGGCGGCACCAACTTCGTCACCACACTGGCCGACAGTGGCGTCGGCTCCCTGCGACAGACCATCGCGGCGTCCAGGGTCAGTGACGTCATTGAGTTCGCTACCAATGGGACCGTGACGCTGACCAGCGGCGAACTGCTGATCACCAACAGCCTCACCATCATCGGCCCCGGCGCAACCAATCTCATCCTCAGCGGAAACGGCAGCAGCCGCGTCTTCGATATCAATAATTCCAACGCCACGGTGTCCATTTCGAGCCTGACCGTTTGCGATGGACAAGCAACGAATGGAGCCAATGGCACGTCCATCAGTTCGCCCAATGGAGGAATGGGCGCCGACGGCGGAGGCATTTACAACTTGGGGAATTTGACCGTGAGCTATTGCAACGTCACCGGCAATGCGGCTGGCAGCGGCGGATATGGTTTCTCTGCCGGCGGCTATGGCGGCAATGGCGGCAATGGGGGAGGCATTTACAGCGCGGGCGCTCTCTGGTTGACCGCCACCACCCTCAGCGCCAACACAGCCGGCAATTGCGGTGGCGCCGGTGGTAATGCTGGAATCAATGGCAGTTATGGCGGCAACGGAGGAGGCATTTACAGCGTTGGCGCTCTCGTGCTGAACACTTGCACCCTCAGCGCCAATGCTGCCGGCTCAGGCGGTCATGGCGGGGATAACGCCGCTTATCTAGGAGGCGCGGGCGGAGTTGGCGGATATGGTGGAGGCGTATGCAGCGGTGGCGCCCTCACGGTCACAGCCTGCACTATCACCGCCAACTCCGCCGGCACAGGCGGCTATGGCGGAGGCTGCTTTAACCTTACAGGACATGGAGGACAAGGCGGACCCGGCGGCGATGGCGGGGGGATTTATAGCAGCAGTGGCGCGGCGTCCGCGACGCTCTGCAATGCACTGATCGCCCTGAATTCGGTCGGCAACGGCCAAAACGGCGGCGTGGCCGGCACACCCAGTAATATTGGTTTACCCGGCGCGGACGGTTCTGGGCCGGAGCTTTGCGGCGCGTTCACCTCCCTGGGTTACAATCTGGTTCGTGTTGCAGACAGCGCCGCTGCGCTGGTCAACGAGGCGGACAGCGACCTCGTCGGGAGCGCCGCAGCGGCGATCGATCCGGTGATTGGCTCGTTGGCTAATAACGGCGGTCCCACACCCACCGTGGCCTTGTTGCCGGGCAGCCCGGCCATTGATGCGGGCGACGACTCCCAGACCGGCACCGACCAGCGCGGGTTCCCGCGCAAATCTGGCGCGCACGTGGACATCGGCGCGTTCGAGCTGCAGATTTTCGGCCTGTCCGCCCCCGCTGTTACGTCCGGCACCGGCGCCCTCTCGGTCAATCCCGCCACCGGCCTCTGCAGCCTGGATCTGAGTTGCGCGGTGAATCCCAACGGTCTGCCCACCACGGCTTTCATCCAATACGGCCTGACCCCCAACTACGGCGCCGCCAGCACTCCCGTGCCGGTCGGCTTTGGGCTGACCGCCGTCTCGACAAACCTGTGGTTGACGGGGCTTGAGCCGGGTGTCACTTACCACTATTGCGCGGCAGCGACCAGTGACGCCGGCACGAACTGCGGCCCGGACCAGAGCGTCATCACGACGCCCGCCGTCACGCTGCCCGCCGTCGCCATCACGGCCATCCAGGCCACGCTTCGAGGCGCCGTCAATCCCAACGGCCTCGAAACCCTCGCTTGGTTTGAATGGGGCGCGACGACCAACTACGGCGCCTTCACCGCCGTGTCCACTCTTAGCGGTGGCAGCCAATTGCTTCCGCTGAGCGCTGCAATCACAGGCCTGCAACCTGGCGCCACCTATCATTATCGAACCGACTCCTACAATGACCTCGGTTTGGCGCAGGGTGTCGATCAGACTTTCACCACGGCGAACCTGGCCGCCGCCATCACCGGCTGCACTCTGACCGCCGCGGGCCACTTCCAGTTCCAATTCACCGGGTCGGCGGCTTCCACGTACACCGTGCTCTGCTCGACCAACCTGGCGCTCCCCTTGAACAATTGGGCGCAGGTTGGCGCGGTCACCAACATCGCCCCCGGCCAGTACCAATTCACCGACCCAGGCACCAAGACCAACCAGCCGGAGCGTTTCTACCTCCTGCGGCAGCCGTGAGCCGAAATCAGCCAATCGAGTAATTTTGGGATCGATAGCAATGCGCTTATTCGGAAGGCCTTGTTCTAATTGCTTCGTGTGAACTGGACGTTTGTTCCCCAACCGCCGCCAAGGGCCTTAATGAAGCGCACGCTGGCGGCGTAGCGTTCGCCCCGCGATTGCGCCTGCAGCAGTTGTTCCTGGCGCAATGCGCGTTCGGCGTCGGCGACGGGCAAATAGGTGCTGGCACCCCTTGCGTAGCGGGCGTTGGATAATTCAACTTGCCTGCGAGCGGAGTCCACGGCCCGATCCACGGCCGCGGCCTGTTCGTCGCGACTGTGGATTTGGGTCAGGGAATCTTCGACTTCTTTGATCGCCGCGAGGACGGTTTGCCGGTAGTTGGCGACGGCTTCATCGCGGGCGGCTCGCGCCTGATTGACATTGGCCTTGGTTCGTCCGCCTGTGAACACGGGCAGGCTAAGGCTGGGTCCGATGGACCACACGCCGCTGGCGCCCGTGAAGAGTTTGTCCGCGGACGCGCTGAGAAAGCCGCCCTGGCCTGTCAAACTAATCGCGGGAAAATAAGCCGCCTGGGCGACGCCGATACGGGCATTGCGGGAGGCGAGCGTCCGCTCCGCCGCGGCGATGTCCGGGCGGCGCTCCAGCACGCTGGCGGGAAGGTCCGCCGGAACCGGGGGCGGAGGGCCGGGCAGGGGTTGGTCCGGCAGCGAGAAAGAAGTGGCGGATTGGCCGCAGAGCAAGGCCAATGCGTGCAGTGTTTCCGCGCGTTGCCGGATCGCATCGGCGAGATCGGATTGGGACGCGGCCAACTCGGTTTCGGCCTGGACGGCGTCCAATTCGGCGATGGCGCCCGCCTGGAATCTTGCGCGCAACAGGCGGGCTGATTGTTCGCGCGTGGCCACGGTGCCCCGGAACGCCGCCACCTCTCCGTCAAGCGAACGCAGCAAAAAGTAATCCACCGCGACATCCGCCGTCAGCGTCAAGAGAACGTTTTGGAAATCCGCGGCGCTGGCTTGGGCGTCCGCCCTGGCGCTTTCAAAACCGCGGCGCACCTTTCCCCAAAGATCGACCTCATAGCTTAAATCCAGCGGGACGCTGAAGGATTGGAATCGGGCTTGGGGAATGTGAAAGGGGATCGGGGTTGGCAGGTTGCCGGAGGTCTGTTGATATTCATAAGCCGGATCGAGGGAAAGCTGGGGGAAGAACTGGCCGCGGCTCAGTCGGGCCGCGGCGCGGGCCTGATCGACGCGGGCGACGGCGGCGCGCAAAGTTTGACTGCCGGCCAGGCCGTTGGTTTCCAGTTGGTCGAGCGTGGTGTCGTGAAAGATTTGCCACCATGGCCCTTTTGGGGCGGCGTCGCGCGGGACGGCGGGCGCCCAGCTCCAATCGGAGGGCGTGAGCGTGGAGAGGTCCGGCTTTTTGTAGTTCGGTCCGAGGGCGCAGGAGCTTGCGAGGAGCGCGGCAACGGAACAGAAGAGGAGAAGTCGAGAGACTTTCATGGCTTAATCGAGAGTTTGACGGTAACGCTTGACAGCAATGGCGAGGACCACCACGGCAAAAAGGGCGATAGGCCACAGTTCGTTCAGCGTTTCATGGAGGCCGTTTCCTTTGAGGAGAATGCCGCGAACGATCCGCAAGAAATGCGTGAGCGGGAGAATCTCGGCGATGTTCTGGGCCCACACAGGCATCCCTCGGAAGGGGAACGCGAAGCCTGAAAGGAGGATATTGGGCAGAAAGAAGAAGATCCCCATTTGCACCGCCTCCCGCTGGTTGGAGGCGATGGTGGAGAAGGTCACGCCCATGGCGAGATTAGCCGCGATGAAGAGCAGGGCGACGGCCAGCAAAAGGGGCACACTGCCCAGCATGGGCACGCGAAACAGAAAGCGGGCGGCAACCAACAGGATGCCAATCTGGATGTAACCGACCAGAATGTAGGGAATGATCTTCCCGGTCAGCACCTCGAGCGGGCGCGCGGGCATTGCAAGGAGGTTTTCCATCGTGCCGGTCTCGCGTTCACGGGTCATCGCCAAGCCGGTGATGAGGACCATGGTCAAGGTGAGGATGACGCCGAGCAGGCCGGGCACAATGTTGTATTGTGTGATTGATTCCGGATTGTAAAGGGAGTGAACACGCAAATCGACGGGCGGATCCGACGCCGCGAGAAATGCGAGCGGGCCTTTGAGATCATTTTGCAGGGAACTGGTCAAAATGGTTGGCAGGCTGCCGAGGGCGATGCCGGTGGTTCCGGGATCGGTGGCATCGGCCTCCACGAGGACGGCCGGGCGTTTGCCGCGGAGCAAATCGCGGCTGAAGTTCTGCGGAATGTTAATGACAAACTGAACAACGCCAGACGCCAGAGCCTGGCGGGCGTCATCCTCGGACCGGTATTGCCGCACGAAATCGAAGTAGCTGCTGTTCTCTAATCCGTAGAGGAGAGAGCGGCCTTGCGGGCCGTCATCGGCGAGCACAACGGCCGCGGGCAGGTGTTTGGGGTCTGCGTTGATGGCGTAGCCAAAGAGGATGACTTGCAGGAGCGGAATGCCGATCATCATGGCGAAGGTCACGCGGTCGCGCCGCATCTGGATGAACTCCTTAGCCACCATCGCCGAAAACCTTGTCATTGAGAATCTGCGTTTCATGGCAGCGCGTCCTGAGTGTGCGTTTGTTCCATGAGGTGGATGAAAACATCCTCCAAACCGGACTCGGCGGGGCGCCAATCGTATGGCGGAGAGCGAAACGGCGCGATGGCCGTCTCCAGCGCCGAGGCGTCGGAGCCGCTGACATGCAAGGTGTCGCCGAAAGGCACGGCTTGCTCGACGCCGTTGCGGCCGCGCAATTGGTTGGCCAAATCAAGCAACTTGGGGCCTCTGACCATCCAGGTAGTCAGATGCCCTTGCGCGACCACTTCGGCGACGTCGCCGCGGGCCAGCAAACGGCCTTTCATGATGAAGGCCAGACGATGGCATCGTTCGGCTTCATCCATGTAGTGAGTGGCGATGAGAAAGGTCAACCCTTGCGATGCCAGTTGATGGATTTCCTGCCAGAACTCGCGGCGGGCTTTGGGATCGACGCCGGCGGTCGGCTCATCCAGGAGCAGCAATTTAGGTTTGTGAATCAAGCACGCGGCCAGCGCCAGACGTTGCTTCCAACCGCCGGAAAGATGACCGGCCAATTGGTTTCGGGCGTCTTGCAATCCCAACCGCTCCAGGCTCTGACGCACCGTTTCGCGCCTGTTGGGCATCGAGTACAAGCGCGCGACGAAATCGAGGTTCTCCTGGATTGTTAAATCATCCCAAAAGCTGAAGCGCTGCGTCATGTAGCCGACCTGGCGTTTGATTGACTCGCTTTCGGTGATCACGTCCAAGCCAAGACACTGGCCGCTGCCCTCGTCGGCGCGCAACAAACCGCATAGCATGCGGATGAAGGTGGTTTTGCCGCTGCCGTTGGGGCCGAGAAAACCGCAAATCTCGCCGGTCTTCACCCGCAAGTCCACGTGATCAACCGCGGTCAAGGAGCCAAATCGCTTGGTCATCCCGCGCACGTCGATGGAGAATTGGTCGGGCATGACTACAGTCGCAATTGCACGTCCACGGGCTGGCCGGGATGGAGTTGGGCGGCGGTGATTGGATCGAAAACCGCTTCGATCATAAACACCAGTTTTCCGCGGCTTTCGTTGCTGTAAATAACCGGCGGCGTGTATTCGGCCTGCGGCGAAATA
>JBEKSF010000095.1:0-24181 GCA_049517295.1 Verrucomicrobiota bacterium | reverse complement strand
CAGTAGTGTTCGGCAGGCTTGATGCTGTGAGGCCGGCGGGAACGCCAGGCTGGCGAGGGCGCGGTTTGGAACGGCCGTGTGTCAACTGTAACATGGTTGTCACACGATTGTAACTTGTACAAATTTAGCCAATCTGCTCTGATGAACGCGTGGCGAAGAAACGCGAACCGATTCGAGAAGACCAGTTGAAAAACTGGAATCTCTTGGACCAATTCCGCCGGCGGGTGCTGCCGTTTCTCCAGGCCAAAGCGGCCACCGACACCGAGCAAGACCCCCGGCGCACGCTCTTTGCCGACGATTACTTTTGCTTGTTTCTCTTTACCATTGTCAACCCGGTCATCACCAGCATGCGATCCCTCTGCCATGTCAGCCATTGCCGGAAGATGCGCCAGGTCAGCAGGGCGCCGGTTTGTCCGGCGGCCTTTTCGGCAGGGCAGCACGTGTTTGACCCGGAGATTTTGGAAAAGGTGGTGCGAGACTTGGCCAAAGAGAACCAGGGCCGGGACCAAGGCGGGGACGCGCGCGTGCGCCAGGCGCTGGCCGCACTGACGGCAATCGACGGCTCGGTGCTGCGAGCGGTGCCGCGCATGACCTGGGCTCCGGCGGCCGGGGCGGGGACCGCCATCCGGTTGCATTTGCATTTTAATGTTTTCGATCAAATACCGCAACTGTGGCCGATCACCCCAGGCAACCTGAGCGAATCCAAGATCATGGCCCAGACGATCCAGCCGGGAACCATGAACGTGGCTGACCGGGCTTACGGCCATGACTTCGGATTGCTGGCCCAACTGCGGGAAAAGGGCATTGAATTCGTGTTCCGTCTGTTCAACAACTTGGTGTTCACACCGGTTGGGCCCGATCGCCCCTTGAGCGAGGAAGACCGTCGGGCCGGGGTGGTGTGGGATCGGTTGGTCCGTTTGGGCGTTCATGGCGACGGCCCCGTCTTTCGGGTGGTGCGGGTGGAAGCCAACGGGGACGTCTTCCAATTGATCACCACGCGGGAGGATTTGTCGGCCGGGATCATCAGCCTCATTTACCGGCAGCGCTGGCAGATAGAACTCTATTTCAAATGGATCAAAATGATCCTCAACTGCCGGCACTGGCTGGCCGAATCGCCCGAAGGGGTGGAAATCCAGATTTACTGTGTGCTCATCGCTTCCTTGCTCTTGATGTTGTGGACCGGCCAGCGCCCCAACAAGCGCATGGTCGAATCGCTGCAATGGTACTGGATGGGCATGGCCAACGAGGAAGACCTGGTGACGCTGTTGCTTTGCCCTCATCAAGTTCTGACGATAAATCCTTTCCATTTTTCTCCGCAATGTCGCCCCTCCACAGCCTCTTTGACTTGAAAAATGATCCAAGCACAGACTCTGCCGAACACTACTGCATTTTTGGCAAAGTTTTCCCCAGTCTTCGTTTGCTTCGTTTCCTTCTGTAAAATCTTTTGGTTGCGGCTTGCCGCGCTGCGACTCTGCGCGAGGCATTCCTCGGACCCAAAATAAATCTTCATAAATTCTCCATTTTTTCCCCCAGTCGGTTTTTCCCCCTCGTAGAAATGTGATCAACTCCTGCGCGTGAGGACAACTATGTCCATCGCTCGGGAGTCTTTCCTGAGCCGCCACGGACGCCCCGCCGGCGCCCGCTCCCCCGTCGCATCCGTTCCTCGTCCTAATCGTAATCGTAATCCTACTCTTAATCTTTCCTGCTTTTATACGCCCCGCTTATGCCCAATTCATCCCATTCCTGTTCCACGCGATGCCCTTAAACGATTCACTCTATTTCCATTTTTTCAACTCTATTTCCGATTCATTGCCACCGGCCCGCCGTGCCCAACCTATTGCGCCAAAGCTACTTGCAACCAGAACAACTCCCCGGCCATTAGCAACCCTTATCAATTTCGAAACACTATTTTTTATTTTCCCACGTTTTTATGAACGACAAGCATCCTGTCCTTCCCCGGCTCGGCGCTCCAGCCCCCGCCGGGGCCTTCCGGCGCGTTCCCCGCTTTGAAGTTGTTTGCCCTTTGCAGTGCGCAGCCCGGAGTTTAAAATGCAGGTTAAAAATGCTTCCTGTCCTTTCAGTCGAGCAAATGCGCCAGTGGGAAAGCGCCACCTGGGCCGCCGGCAAGACCGCCGCCGACGTCATCCAGCAAGTCGGCTGCCTGCTGGCCCGCCGCCTCATGGAACTGTCCCGCCCCGGCGATGCGATCTGGCTTCTGGCCGGAAAAGGCCATAACGGCGATGATGTCCGCGCCGCGCAGCCCCACTTGAGCAATCGAAACGTCCTGTTGCTCAATATTCCTGATCCCCGCGATGGCCTGACTCAGTTCTCCCAGAACCTCCAAAGCCGTGCCGGACATCCGCCCCAGTGGATCGTGGACGGACTTTTTGGCATCGGCCTCAACCGTCCGCTGGACGAACAATGGCGCCAATTGATCCTGGCCATCAATTCTTGCGGCGGTGCCATCGTGGCGGTGGATGTTCCCTCCGGCCTGAACGCCGACACTGGCGCCACGGAGGGAGCGGCCATTGTGGCGGCGCTGACGCTGACTTTGGCCGCGCCGAAAGCCGGCCTGCTCAAGGCGCCCGCTCTCACCGGCCGCGTCGAGGTTCTGCCCGACATCGGCCTCGTCCCTTGTCCTGTGCGCGCCGAATTGAATTGGACGACGCCGGATGATTTCGCCGGCCTGCCGCCGCCGCGGCCCGTGGCTGGCAACAAGGGAACTTTTGGGCATCTGGCGATTGTGGCCGGCAGCCGCGGTTACCACGGAGCCGCCGTGCTGGCGGCGCACGGGGCGTTGCGCGCCCAACCGGGGTTGGTCACGGTTTTTCCGCAGGAAAACGCCTGGTTGCCGGTGGCCGCCCAACTTCAAGCCGCGATGGTCCATCCGTGGGCGCCGGGACAAGCCCTGCCAAAAACTTGCGGCGCGCTTCTCTTCGGTCCCGGCTTGGCGGGCCAGGACGTGCCCGACACGCTCAAAGCGGAGATGCGAACCCATTGGCACGGCACGCCGCTGGCGATGGTTGTCGATGCCAGCGCGCTGGACTGGCTGCAACCCGGCCCCACGCCTGCCGGGGCGGCCCGGCTCATCACACCGCATCCGGGCGAGGCCGCGCGTCTGTTGGGCTGCACGGCGGAGCAGGTGCAGTCGGACCGGGTCGCGGCTTTGCGCCGCCTGTCAAATCGATTTGGCGCCTGTTGCGTCGCTCTCAAGGGACATCAGACGCTGGTCGGCGCGGCCGAGGGAGACATCTCTGTCAACAGCACGGGCAATCCCTTCCTGGCCCAGGGCGGCAGCGGCGATCTTCTGTCGGGCTATTTGGCCGGCCTGCTGGCGCAGCCCCAGTGGCGAAAAAACCTCCCACTGGCCGTGCGCTTTGGCGTATGGCAGCACGGCGCGGCGGCCGACGACCTGTCCCATATTCAACCCAACTGGACGGTCGAAGACCTCGCCGCCCGCCTCGGTTCCCATTCGACCGCCACTCTGATCCTTAATCCTAATCTTAATCTTAATCCTAATCCTAATCCTCAGAATTAGGACGATCTCGATTCCGCCTGGGTGCCCGTCAGAGCGAGGACCCCCGCCAGTGCAGCTTTTGGCGGATGGTCTCGAAGAAGGAGCTTTCGGCCGGATGCAACAGACGCACTTGGCGGCGGCTCCGCCGAATCGTAATGATGTCTCCCGCGGACATGTTGGCGCGCAGTTGGCCGTCGGCGGCAACGATGGTTTCGATTTTATGACTGAGCAACTGGACGCGCACGGAGCAATTGAGGCTGACGATGACAGAGCGGTTGGAAAGGGCGTGGGCGCAAATCGGGGTGATGGCAAAGACATCGGCGCCTGGGCTGATGATGGGGCCGCCGGCCGAAAGGGAATAGGCGGTGGAACCGGTGGGAGAACTGACAATCAGGCCGTCGCCCCGATAGCGGGTCAATGATTTATCGTTGACATATACGTCCAGTTCGACCAGCCGGGAGACCGCGCCGTGACTGATGACGATGTCGTTGAGCGCGGTCAGCCGGGCGGGCTGGCCCTGGCAATGGCCGATGGCCTCGATGAGAGGACGGGTTTCGAGAACGAACTCCCCCCGCCAGAGTTTTTCCAGGGCGGCGGCGAGGTTGTTCGAGGACACGGCGGTGAGGAACCCGAGGCGTCCGGCGTTGATACCGAGTATCGGAGGCCCGGCGCCGTCGGTTTCGCGCACGGCTCGCAGGATCGTGCCGTCGCCGCCGAAGACCAGGAGCAAATCCGACTCGCGCGCCAGTGCGGCGGCGTCGCCGAAGACAGGGCAGCGCAAGCCGGCCATCTGCGCGGTTTGGGAATCGGCCGCCACGGAGCGGCCCGCGCGCCGGAGAAGCTGCGCGGCGCGCAAGACCACGTGGCGTGTGGAAGGCTTGTCGAAGTTGGCGAGGAGGCCAATGCGGGCGATTTTGTCAGCGTTGTTTTTCAAGCAAGACGAGGAATTCCTTGTTGCCAGCCGGGCCGAGCAGGGGAGACGGCGTGTCGCCGAGCCAGCGAAGGCCCGCGGTCTCGGCCGCGAATGTTCTCAGTTCCTCCAGCACGCGGGCGTGGATGGCGGGGTCGCGGATGACGCCCTTGCCGCGGGCGGCTTCAGTTTTGCCGGCTTCGAATTGGGGCTTCACCAAGGCCAGGATTTTAGCCGAATCGGCGAGTAAAGCAACGGCGGGCGGCAGGATTTTTTTGAGAGAGATGAACGAGCAATCGGCGACGATGAGGCCCGCGCCCGCAAAGGGAGCCGCAAAATGCGCCGGGGTGAGGAAGCGCGCGTTGATTTTTTCCATGGTAACGACGCGGGGGTCTTGGCGCAGTTTCCACGCCAGTTGCCCCCGGCCGACGTCGACGGCATAGACGCGGGCGGCGCCGTGCTGGAGGAGGCAATCGGTGAAGCCGCCGGTCGAAGCGCCCAGGTCGATGGCTGTGAGGCCCTGGACCGAGAGGGCGAAATGCCGAAGGGCGTGTTCGAGCTTGGTGCCGCCGCGGCTGACGTAGCGATCGGGGGCCACGAGGGTCAGCGCCGCGCCGGGCGGGACGGGCTGGCCGGGCTTGCTGGCGGGCTGGCCGGCGAGGCGGACGCGGCCGGCCAGGATGGCGCGTTTGGCGGAAAGTCGGGAAGGGCAGAGGCCGTGATCAACCAGGGCCTGGTCCAGGCGCTCGCGGGGCATGGCGGGGGCTAGGCAGGTTTTTGCCAGAGGCGGCGCTGCGCTTCGCGGAAGCTTGTCAAGAATAAGTCATTTTCCGCGACGGTCTTTTGGATCAATTCCGGCAGCATCGACAACTCGGAATAGTTAATCACGCAGTGGACGCTCAGGGCGAAGGCCTGCATTGTGTTGAGGGTTTCATAACTGGAACCGATCAGGATGATCGCCGCGTGGCGCCGCTGGTTCATGGGGAGGTTCTGGAGGTAGCGCAGCGTGGCGTTGTCCAGAAAATCGCTCCCCGCGAAGGTCTCCTCCATGAGGACGACTTGGTAGTTGATTTGATTGAAGCGTTGGGCGAACGCCTCGTGGCTGTCAACGACATGCACCTTGTAGCCCATGTCCGAGAGGGTTGTTCTGGCGGTCGCGGCCAACGCGGGGGAATTGATGGCGAGGATGGCCGGTTGGTCGCTGGGGCCGATGATGTCGAGTTCTTCCATGAATCATTTCAATTTGAGGGTTGCCGGGAAGGTGGGGGCGGCGGACTTGGTGGGGTCGTGTCTCATTTTCAAGTCGGTCCTGGTGATGTGTTCGCCGCGGGCTTTTTTGATCTTGTCGATCCCGCGGGTCACTGTGCCCCGTTTGCTGCAATACTGGATGGCCGTTTCCTCGGTGATGAGATTCTGCTCATACGCCTCGAGCGCGGCCTGGTCGAAATTACGCCAGCCGAACGAGTAGCTGGCCTCGATGATTTCGTAGAAGCTTTTCCCTTCGGTCTCGCCGTGAACAATCGATTCGTGCGTGCGAAGATTGGAGCCCATGATTTCAAGGAGGACCTGCCGCCCGCCGCCGACCCGCGGCACCAGGCGCTGACTTATCACCCAACGCAACGAGTCCGACAGGCGCGTGCGGATCTGCTCCTGCTCCTCGATCTCGAACATGCCCAATATCCGGTTGACGGTCTGCCCGGCGTCGGTCGTGTGCAGTGTGCTCAGAACCAAGTGGCCCGTTTCGGCCGCGCTAAGCCCGATTTCCACCGTCTCGCGGTCGCGCATTTCGCCGACGAGGACGACTTTGGGAGCCTGGCGCAAGGCCGCGCGCAGGCCCGTGGCGAAGCTGCTGAAATCGGTGCCCATTTCACGCTGATTGAACGTGGAGCCTTTGTGCGTGTGAACGAACTCGACGGGGTCTTCCAGCGTGATGATGTGGACCGATTTGGTGGAATTGATCTCGTCCAGCACCGCCGCCAGCGTCGTGGATTTGCCGGAGCCGGTGGCGCCGGTGACCAGGATGAGCCCCGTTTTTTCTTTGGCCAGCTCCTTGAAGATATCGGGCATTTTCAGTTGGGCCAGGGAGGGTATTTCCGTGTTGAGCTTGCGCATGACGATCGAGTATCTCCCCCGCTGGCTGAAAATGCTCACCCGAAAGCGCACCTGGTCGGCCACGCTGTACGAGGAATCGCACGAGCCGTTGCGCAGCAAGTCCTCGGTCAACCGCGGACTGCCGTTGATCAGGTTCAACGCTATCATCTCCGTCTGGTATGGGGTCAGCTTGTCGATCGACGGATTGCAGGCGACGGGGACCAGTTCGCCGTTTTGTTCAACCTGGAGCGGCCTGTCCACGGTAAAGTTAAGGTCGGACACCTCGGCCCGTCTGAGGATGACGGTCTCCGTTTGCTTGTCCAGGCCCAACATGCAGGAGAGTATGTAATCAAGTTCGGCGCGACGCATAATTCAATGGGGTTGTCAGACTTCGTCCTCTTCCGGCGGATGAGGCAGGAAGGGGCGGAATTTCTTCTTGTCGATACACTTGTCGTAGGCCTCCTCCGGAGAAATGCGCTTCATCTTGAGGTGTTCCAGGATCGAGTCGTCCAGCGGCATGTTGCCGTACTTTTTGCCCACCTGGATCATGCCGGGAATCTGGTGGGTTTTGCCCTCGCGCACCAGGTTGGCCACCGCCGTGTTGAATATGAGGATTTCCAGGGCGGCGACGCGGCCTTTGCGGTCCACGCGCTTGAAGAGGTTTTGGGCCACGACTCCTTTGAGGGCCTCGGAAAGCGTCGCGCGGACCTTGTTCTGCTGGTCGCCGGGGAAAACGTCGATGATGCGATCAACGGTCTTGGCGGCGCTTTGCGTGTGCAACGTGCCGAAGACCAGGTGGCCCGTGCTGGCCGCGATGAGGGCCAGTTCGATCGTCTCCAGGTCGCGCAATTCGCCCACAAGGATGATGTCGGGGTCTTCGCGCAAGGCCCCGCGCAATGCGGAGGCGAACGTGCGCGTGTGCAGGCCCACTTCACGATGGTTGATCAGGCAGCCTTTGCTCTCGTGGACAAATTCAATCGGGTCTTCGACCGTGATAATGTGGTCGCGGCGGTTTTTATTGGCGTAATCGACGATCGCCGCCAGCGTCGTGGATTTGCCGGAGCCGGTCGGGCCGGTGACCACTACCAACCCCTTGTGCAACATGGCGAATTTCTTCAGGACGGCGGGCAGGGGAGCGTCTGATTTTTCAAAATCCTCGAAGGAAAGGACCTTCGTCGGGATTTGGCGGAAGACGGCGGCGATGCCGTATTTCTGCGTGAAAAAGTTGGCGCGGAACCGGGACACGCCGGTGATTTCATAGCCGAAATCGACATCGCCGGTTTCCTCGAACGTTTTGATTTTGTACTCCGGCGCGATTTCGTAGAGCATGATCTTGAGTTGATCATCCTCCAAGGGCGGGTAATCGACGCGGGTGAGTTCGCCGTTGATGCGCAAGATGGGGGGGTTGCCGGCGGAGAGGTGCAAATCCGAGGCCTTTTGCTCGAACATTAAATTGAAAAGTGCGTCGATCCTGGCCATAACAAGATAAAAATTCCCGTCCGGCAGTCTTGTAGCAAACCCGCCGGGAATTGCAAGCAAATGAATGCGCTGTCCCTGGAAATCGCGCGCGAGATTCGGTCCGGCGGGCCGATGACTTTCGCCCGCTTCATGGAACTGGCCCTCTACGCGCCCGGTCTGGGGTATTACGAGCGGCGGCGGCCGATCGGACGCGAGGGCGATTTTTACACTAGCGTGAGCGCCGGGCCGCTCTTCGGGCAACTGCTGGCCTTCCAATTTGCTCGATGGGTGGAGGCCAACGGCGACGGCGAACGGGTGCGCTTGGTGGAGGCGGGAGCGCATGACGGGGCGCTGGCGGCCGATATTCTGGAGTGGCTGAGCCGGCGCCGGCCGGATTTACTGGCGCGCCTGGAGTACTGGCTGGTGGAGCCTTCCAAGACCCGCCGAGGATGGCAGGAGGAACAATTGCGCGCATGGCTGCCGCGGGTCAGATGGGCGGCGGACGTTGCGGATTTGGGGACGGGGCAGGTTGCCGGCGTGATTTTCTCCAACGAGTTTCTGGACGCGCTGCCGGTCCATCGGCTGGCCTGGAGCGCGAAGGAAGGCAACTGGCGGGAATGGCGCGTAAGGCTGGCTGGGGAAACATTTGACTGGGACCTGGGTCCGCTCGCCGGGGAATTGGCTGGGCGTCTGCCGACGGTGGCGGGGGAATTGGCGGCGGTTCTGCCGGACGCCTTCACCATCGAGATTTGCCCACAAGCCACGGACTGGTGGGGGAAGGCGGGCGCGACCTTGCGGCGGGGAAAACTGGTGACGATTGATTACGGGCTGACGCTGGAGGAGCGGTTGCGGCCCGAACGGGCGCGGGGCACGTTGCGGGCCTTCGCTCGTCACCACGGCGGGGGCGACGTGCTCGCGGACGCCGGGGAGCAAGACCTGACGGCGCACGTGGATTTTACCGCGCTGGAAGAGGCGGGACGGGCAATGGGTTTGCGAACGGAAGGGCTGGTGCGGCAATCGAAATTCCTGACGGGAATTGTGGCGCAAACCGAGGCGCAGCCGGGCAAGTTCGACCAGTGGACGGGAAAACGAGTGCGGCAGTTTCAGACCTTGGCGCACCCGGAGCACCTGGGGGAGGCCTTTCGGGTGCTGATCCAGGGACGGTAGAAAAGCCTCCCTAATCCTTGGCGAAAACCCGGGGAGCGCGACCGTCCCGGTCGCCTCCGTCGGCGTCCCGCCGACGGAATCTTTCCCCCTCAGACACTTTCACCGATTTCGTCACGTTTGGAGCGCGTCGCTAAGAATTCGGCTGACAGTTCCAATCCCTTTATTCGGCGGCGATCCATTGAGTGTAAGCGCGCGGGCCGAAGTACTCGTAGCCCCGGCTCTCGGCCTCGGTGCCGGTGAGCATGGCGTGAATGAATCCGTTGCGCTCGACTTGCACGGTGTGGAGGATTTTGCGTTCGGGGTTTTGGTGGAGGATGAATTGTGCGCGCCCCCCAACAGCGGAATGGAATTCCAAACCGGCGTCGCTGGTCCGGCTGGTAAAGTCAAAAACCGCCCCCAGGTCCCGGAGCATGGCGTGGCTGCGGCCCCAGGTTCCGCCCTCGGCGGTGACGAACGATTTGCCGTCGAGCCGCGCGATGGCGTCGTTGTAGGCGAGCACGCAGAGGAAATGGGGCAGGGGAGGGGCAAGCCACGCGGCGAGCTTCCGGGCGTGGCCGCGGGCGGCGTCATAAGCGTAGTCGCTGTCAAGAAAGGCGATGCGGACAACATCGTCGGGGATATTATCGACGGCATTGAGGTAGCCGAAGATGAAACTGCCGCCGCCGCTGTGACCGGCCAGGGCCACTTCGACGGGCCGGGCGGCGAAAATATCCTTGACGCGGGCAATCATGGCGGGGATGGCGGCGTCGCCATGCCGGGCGCGCCAGGCGGGCCAGTTGTTGGATTGGGCCTGGAGGAAGGCGACGACGAGTGTGCGGTTGGTGAGGCAGGCGCGCAGGAAGCGGGTCTGCGCGCCGATGTGCTGGATGTCGAAATGCCAGTCGTCGCCCGGGGCGGTCTGGCGGCCGATGGTTTGGGCGATGGTGTTGCCGTTGGGCAGGGCGTAGAAAACAAGCAGCACCGGCTTGTCCTGGGCAAAGGCGGCGGGTGCGGGTTGGTTGATTTGAATGGTCACATCGGGATCAAAAGTGAGAGTGGCGGAGGATTCGCCAAACGGCCCGCCAGGGTGAAAGTCGGGTGCGGGGGCGGGATAGCGCGGAGAGGTGACCACGCCCTCATCGCTCAACAGGGCCAAGAGTTTCGGATCGGCCAGCACGCGCGCCACGGTCGTATTCGAGCCGTTGAGAAGCATCTGCTGGCTGACCAGGCGCACGCCGTGGCTGTAATCGACCCACGTGTCGGCATGGCCGAGGTAGAGCGGCTGAATAGGCACGCCGTTCGTGCGATGCCAGCCGTAAATCGCGACTTTCCCAGGCGAGGCGGCCAGTTTGGCGCATATCACCACGTCCTTCTGATGTCCGGCAACGAGCGCGCCCGGTGGATGGGCCTCAATGGACTCCAGCCGCTGTGTTCGCACCATTTCATTGTGGGCCACAAACACGGGCACAGTCGTCATGGCCGCGCTGGGCGCGATGGGAGCGGGAGTGAGTTTGACTTCGGCGGCGCGGTAAATGGCATCGACCATTTTTGGGGTGGGCAGCAGGCAGCCGAGTTGGTCGGCAATCCGCTGGGCCGTGCCGGGCGTCATCGGCGCGCGGAAGAAGTCGTCGTCGGCCCCGACGCCGAGGTAATCGGCGGTGACGAAGAAGATCGCGGAATTGGTTGCGCCATCAATGATATTTGTGACCCCGACAGGGCACAGGCGGCGCAACGATTGGGGGACGTTGCCGGCGAGAATTTGGGAGAGGATTTGCTCTTCGCGCTGCGCGGCCGGCAACGGGGCGATGACTTGGGCGAATTGGCGCCCGCCGGGAGCGTCGGCGGTACGCGGTGGCAGCGGGAGAGTTTGGGCGGAGGCCAGAGCGCCGCCGGCAATGAGACAAAGGAAGACAAGACGGGCCACGCTCATGCTCCGGCGGCGGCCAGAGCGCGCCGTTCGTTTCCGCGGGCCGTCACGTGATACCACACTCCCGCCCGTTCAATTCGGAGAGGCCAGGCCATCCGTCACATTTACATCCCCTCTTTCCAATCCGTCAAATCACAATGTCGAGCGTTTAGATGCGACCCCAATGGTCTTGGACTTGGAACCGCCAACCTCGCGTTCCACGGGGTAATCGGATGTCAAGGGCAACGGCGCCACCGTGGGTCGGGAGGGAAGGAGAAGGGCTTGCAAAACGGCCGCTGGGATGCCAGGCTCCCGTCCGTCTTTGACGGACGATTGGCGGAAGTGTAAGGCCGCGCAGTCAAAGTTGAAACGCTTGTGCGTGGCGAAGGAAAATACGTGATTCCGAGGACCCCTCGTTTGCTATGAATTCGACCGGCCAACAAGAGCCAGCCTTGAAGGACGTCTTTAAAACGGACTTTCTCATGGGCGCGGCCATTAACGAGTCGCACTTCACCGAGTCGGCCGGCGCCAGTTGCGAAGTGGCGCTGATCAAAAAGCACTTTAACACCATCTCGCCGGAAAATGTTTTGAAATGGGAAAGCATCCATCCCGCGCCTGATCACTACAATTTTGGGCCGGGGGACCGTTACGTGGACTTTGGCGTCAATAACGGGATGTTCATCATCGGCCACAATTTGGTTTGGCACCGGCAAACTCCCGCTTGGGTTTTCCAGGATGAACACGGGACCCCGCTCAGCCGCGACGTCTTGTTGCGGCGAATGCACGATCACATCTTGAGGGTCGTCAGCCGTTACAAGGACAAAATTGGCGGCTGGGACGTGGTCAACGAAGCGGTGAACGAGGACGGCACTCTGCGCCAAACGCCCTGGCTGGAGATCATCGGCGAAGATTACCTGCTCAAAGCGTTCCAATTTGCGCACGAAGCCGATCCGAAGGCGCAGTTGTATTACAACGACTTTTCGCTCGAAGACGCGCCAAAACGAGCGGGCGCCATCGCCCTGATCAAGACGCTGCAGGCCCAAGGGGCGCCCCTGGCGGGAATTGGGTTGCAGGGGCATTACAGGGTGGATTGGCCCGCCCCGCGCGATGTGGATGAGACCATCGAAGCCTTTGCCAGGCTCGGTCTCAAGGTCATGATCACCGAGTTGGATGTCAGCGTGCTGCCGGCGGTCACCAGCCGGTTGGACGCCGAGATCAGCCCGGATTACCGGCTGCGGACGTCGGACAACCCCTACGCAAACGGCCTGCCCGATGCCGTGCAACAAGCGCTGGCCGCCCGATATGCCGGCCTGTTCAAGGTTTTTGTCAAACATCGGGATCAAATTACCCGCGTGACTTTTTGGGGCGTGACCGATGCGAATTCCTGGTTGAATTACTGGCCGGTGCCGGGCCGGACAGACTACCCGTTTCTGTTTGGCCGCGGGTGCGGGACCAAACCGGCCTTCAATGCCGTCGTCGCGGTCGGGCGCGGCACGGGACAATAAACGGGTGGGGCCGATCGCAGACCGCGAGTTGGCATGACAGACACAATACTATCCCAATGTTATGGGGGATTCTGGAGGTGGGGGGCGGACTGGAAAAAGGACTTGCAAATCTGTGGAGAGGGTAGAGAATCACCAAGAAGGCCCACGCTGGTCGCGGGCAGGAAACCAAATGGGAAATGTCAGTCGAAACGAATGCACCTTTCGCTTATGAAAATCACCGCCGGTTCCATCCCCCGCCGCCAGTTGAGCCAGTTGGTTTTAGTCTTCGCCCTCTCCCTCGCGGGTCAGAACCTGCTGGGCAATGACTACGATGCTTTTCTTGTCGCCCGCTACAATTTTGAAGACACGAATAATCCCTACGCCGACAGCTCGGGCAATAACAACAATCCCGACTCCTTCACCAGCGGCAGCCAGCCTGACACCTTCTCCACCGACGCCGCAGTGGGGCAGTATGCGCGGCTGTATTTTGGCGACACTTCCTTCAGCTTCACCCAGTCCAACCCGGCCTACCAGAGCCTGTCGAACGCACTGTCGGGAAATTTCAGCCTGACCGCCTGGGTCAAGACCACTAATTCCGTAAGCGGCGATTACTCCGATGCCTACTACGGCGCAGCGGTTTTCTTCGCCGGCGCGGACTACAACAACCATTGCACCATTCCCCTGTCCATCACGGGCGGCAAGGCCGCGTTCACCATCGTTTCGCAAGATGGGCCCGGCACCGTGACTTTGCATTCCATGACCAGCGTCAACGACGGGAATTACCATTGCCTGGCCGTGACGCGCCAGCAGTCCAGCGGCCTGATGAGCGTTTATGTGGACGGCAACCTGGAGGCCACGGGAACCGGCATCACCGACCCGGTCATCACGCAGGGCTACATCTCCGTCGCCGGCGGTTACAATTTCTATAGCGGGCTGCTCGATGACGTGCGGGTTTACTCGACCAATCTTTCGGCGGGCGACGTGGCCTCCATCAGCAGCGGCGGCAACGTCATCACCCTGGCAACAGCCGTTGGCGCCACGAACCTGAACGTGACCTCCAGCGGCGACACCAGTTGGTTCGTCGAAGCGACCAACACCTACAACGGCGCACCCTACGCGGATCAAAGCGGCAGCGTGACCAACAGTCAATCCTCCACGCTTTCCATGACGGTGACCGGCCCGGGCACGCTTGCCTTTTACTGGTCGAGCATCGCCAACGACACCAACAAGGCCTTTGATTACGAATTCGATATTGACGGAAATTATGCTGACGACATTGACGGTGATGTTTCCTGGCACCTGGAACTGAACCCGACTAACGGTCTTCCCTACTCCATTCCCGCCGGCCAGCACACCTTGACTTGGACGGCCTATGCCTACGGCGACACCGATCCCACGCAAGCCGGCTACCTGGACGACGTCAGTTATGTTCCGGCGGCAGCCCCTTCCCTGACCATCACCGCCTCGCCCACAAACGGCCCCGCGCCACTCACCGTTCAATTCACTAGCCCGACCATGGACAGCTTCGGCGATACCGTGACCAACTGGATCTGGAATTTTGGCGATGGCGGCAACAGCACGGCGCAAAGTCCATCGCATATTTACACGAATGCCGGTTCATTTTCGCCCAGCCTCACGGCCTACAGCACCTTTGGGGCATCGCCACTCTCCGTTGTCGGACCGGGAACCATCACCGTCACCGAGGTGACGCTGAATGTCAGCGTCACTCCGCCATACGGCGTTGCACCGTTGACCGTGCAATTCGCGAGTCCGGGCGTGGACAGCGGCGGCAACACAGTGACCAATTGGAACTGGAGTTTTGGCGACGGCGGCAGCAGCACGGCGCAAAATCCCTCGCACGTTTACACGACGATCGGGAATTTTTCGCCCAATTTGGTTGTCCAAAGCACTCATGGAACATCGGCCCTGGCCGTCACGGGCCTCGGCGGGATCAATGTTTACGCCAATCCGACCCCGGCCTTCCACACGCTCTATACTTTCTCGACCAACTTTGGCGCGGGTCCAAATGGCGGCTTGGCGCTGTCCGGAAACACGCTTTACGGGACGACGACTCACGGCGGCATCAGTGGCTTTGGCGCCGTGTTTGCCATCAATACCGACGGCACCGGCTTTTCGAATCTGTTCAATAATTTTAATTCCTCGTACACTAACGGAGTTGAGCCGGCAGGCGGCGTGATTTTTTCCGGCGGCACCCTGTTTGGAACGACCTACGGTGGCGGCGATCAGGGCGGCGGCACGGTATTCGCCATAAGCACCAACGGCATGGGCTTCACCAATTTGCTCCTGTTCGATGTCGGCTTTACCCCTGGCAGTGGATCGGAACCTCAGGCAACGGTCGTTTTGTATGCTAATACGCTTTATGGAACGACCTGGTATGGCGGCGCCGACAACCACGGCGCGTTGTTTTGGGTGACCACCGATGGCGCCAATAACGGACTATTGCACAGCTTCACCACCCCCTATTACAACCCCGACTCCCAACCCATCAACTACGACGGACTTTATCCCTCCGCCAACTTGATTTGCTCGGACGGAACGCTCTATGGGACCACGGAGCAAGCCGGCAATTTTGGCGGCGGCACGATCTTCTCGGTCGTTACCAACCAACCCGGCAGCTTCAGCGTCTTGCATTATTTCTCGGCTGCGGACCCGGTCACTGGAACCAATGGCGACGGCGCCTATTCGTTTTCAGGATTGGTTTTATCAGGAAGCAACCTGTACGGGACAACGGCGGGAGGCGGAATCTACGGCAACGGCACGGTCTTTGCCGTCAATAAAACCACTTTGGTATTTTCCAACCTGCATAATTTCACCGGCGGCGGCGACGGATCCGCGCCACGTGGCGGATTGACTCTGTCCGGCAACACTCTGTACGGCACCACCACATCTGGCGGCATTTACACCAACGGCACCCTGTTCGCCATCAACACGGATGGCTCTGGCTTTACGAACCTGTATAGTTTCACGGGCGGCGCAGACGGAGCCGATCCGCAGGGGGATTTGCTTTTGTCCGGCAACACTTTGTATGGAGCCGCGGGGGCAGGCTCCGTTGCGAACTACGGCATTATCTTCAGTTTCACTCTGCCGTCCTCGATCGTTTCCTCCACCATCACCATCGGCAACCTCGTGCGCCTGGGCGGCGGCGCCTTCCAGTTCAACTGGACCAACACGCCCGGCAGTTCCAACGATGTCCTCTTCTCCACCAACGTGGCCATTCCGTTGACGAACTGGACGGTCCTGGGTGCCGCCACCGAGATTTCCTCCGGCTATTACCAATTCACCGACCCCCAGGCCACCAACGGTCCCTGCCGTTTCTACCGCGTTCGCTCGCCTTGATTCGCGGCAGCGAGCTCACCAGAGCAGATGTGACTCTAATGGTCCCTTCGCGAAGACGTTTCGCCGGAACTCGGTTTAGCAATTCGCGCCGTGTCCGCCATCATTGCGGCCCGTATTTGCTTACGACCCACTGCAAGGCAGCCTGTTCGCCGAACGCCCGCCGCCGGTTCTCATAATTGAGGATGTCCTGATCCGACATGGTTGACATCAACGGTGTGGCCTGTTGCACCAATGCGGCGATGGCATCCCGGTTCTGAGTGATTTGGTCAAGTTGATTTTGAACCGTCTGGCCGTTGTTGCCAAAAGGACTGTTGGGATCCATCGCCGTGAGGGCGATTTTCTCGATGGCCGTGCCGACGAGTTGACTGATCAACATCGGATCGGTTGACGCATCTGCGTATCGCTGGCCCAGGTTCATCGCCATTTGAAAGGCGGCTTGCGCCGAAGCCGGGTCGCCCGATTGGTTGTAAGCCTTCGCCAGATCAACCAGGTCCACACCGACTTGTTTCACTTGTGAAAGCGACGACAACGTCAGCCAACTGTCGGAAATTCTCTCGGCTTCCGCCGGCGTATAACCGGCCGAGAGGTAGGCCTCTTCGTCATCCTGGGCGCGGGCCAAGGTGTAATCGTCGAACCCTTTGCCGGCCGCGGCGGCCAGTTCTTGAAGGCCTTGGTCCATCTGGCCGGCATTGAAATGATTGAACGCCGAAAGATAATTCGCCAGCGCATTGTCAGGCGCGGATTTTTCAAAAGCGTTCAACCATTGGCGCTGTTCGTCAGGAGATAAGCTCTTGTCCAAAGCCGCCTCAAAAGCCACTTGCGGGTCATTGGGAAACTTCTCCATCGCCTCCTTCAGCAACGCCGGGTCGCCGCTGGTGCGATAGGCCGCGAGGAGACTTGAGGCCTTGCGCCCATTTGCCTTGAGGTAGGCCTCAACCTGCCCGGCGGTCAGCTTCGGCTCCTCGTCTTTGAACCGGGAATACAGATTGGTCAATGGCAGATCATCCGCCGGGCTGTTCGTTGGAGTGGTGACCTGCATCGGCGGCGCGGGCAGACGTGGAGTGTGTTTGGCCGACAGTAACGAAAGCCGTTTCATCGCGTCATCTCGCTCGCGTTGCAATTGCTGGATTTCTTCGGCCTGTTGTTGCTGGAGCGCCTGGTTTTGCGCGCGCAGTTCGGCGGCCTGGCGGGCTTCGTAAATCCCCGCTCCGGCCAAAACGGCCGCGGTGGCGATAACAAGAGTCTTTTGCAGGGTAGTCATGGCAATAGTTGTGGTGGCGGCCATTACGGCCGAGGTGGAAACGGCGGCGCCGGTTATTACGCCGGCGGCGGAAATGCTGGCGGCCAATCCAATCGGCGCGGATTGGACGGCGTTGGCGGAAATCAGGGCAACCAGTCCGGCCGTGCCAATGGTCACGTTGCGCCTGGTGAATATCTCGCGCAGTCGTTCCACCGCGCGGCTCACGCGCTTTTGCGCCGCCTCGTCGCTGATGCCCAGCGTCTGTGCGATGTCGTGGGCGGACTTGCGCTCAAAGTAACGCAGCAAGAGCGCGTCGCGATCCGCCTCGCCCAGTTCCGCGAGCGCGGCATCCAGGTGCGGAGCAACGTGTTCCCAAGCGGCGTCAGATTCGTTGGCGTGCAATTCTTTCATAGCGACAGCCGCCTGTTCGCGGGTTTGCCGCCGGACATTGGCGCGAACGGTGTTGGCGGCGAGGTTTTGCGCCGTGCGATGAAGCCAGCGGGACAAAACCGGATGGCCGGCGAGTTGCCGGGCGTTTTGCGCCAGCGCCACAAAAACGCCCTGTGTTACGTCTTCGGCCAGGTGCGCGTCCGGCACCATCCGCCGCGCCGCCGAATAGACCAGGTCAATGTGCCGCCCCACCAGTTCGGCAAAGGCGGATTCCGAGTGACTGCCGGCGTAATCCCGCAACAGTTGCTGGTCGGTTGCTGTGTTCACTCATGGAATAATAACCGCCGGCGGAGAAATCGGACAGGAAAAGGCGAAAATCAACGTGGCAACGAGCCCTTTCAGGCGGTGCAACTGTCATTGCGGCGCATTCTTCGACAGTGCCATGCCAGATTCGTTTTGCGCTCAATAACCCGGCGGCCGTCAGAGTGCGCCGACGCCGGTTTCCTCGGTGCGGATGCGGACGACCTGGGAGACGGGAGTGACGAAGACCTTTCCATCGCCGATTTTGCCGGTGCGGGCGGCCTGGATAATGGCCTGGAGAACGGAAGCAACCTGGGTGTCGGCCAGGACGATTTCCAGTTTAACTTTCGGAAGCAAATCGGTGGTGTATTCACTGCCGCGAAACATTTCGGTCCGGCCGCTTTGGCGCCCGAATCCTTCGACTTCGCTGATGGTCATGCCGCCGATGCCGACTTGAAAGAGAGCGTCGCGCACCTCGTCGAGCTTGAAGGGTTTGATGATCGCTTCAATTTTTTTCATACGCTAATCGGCCCGCGTGGAGCCTTTGTCAGTCAAGTGGAAATCGGGATAGCACTCGGCGCCGACCTCCGGCAGGTCCAGCCCGGCCAGTTCTTCCTCGTGGCGGCAGCGCAGGGGAGTGAAGAACGCACAGATCTTGAACCAAAGCCAGGCGGCCAAGCCGCAGAAAATCAGGCAGGCCGCGGCGCCGATGATTTGAGCGCCCAGTTGCGACCAATCGTTGGACGGAGCGCCAAAAAGAGCGCCAAACGCCCCGGTCACGCCGGTTTCCGTTCCGTTGGCAGCCAGGTCATGAACCCCGTTCCAGCCCTGCCCAAAACTGCCGTCGGCAAAGAGGCCCAGACTCAAAAGCCCCCAGGCGCCCCCGACGCCGTGAACGGAGAGTGCGCCGACGGGATCATCGACCTTGATCGTGCCCTCAATGAAAACGACGCAATAGACGACCAAGGCCCCGGCAACCGCGCCCGTCAGCACGGCGCCCGCGGGATTAACGAACGCGCACGGGCCGGAGATGGCGGCCAAGCCCGCGAGCAACCCGTTGCAGATCATGGAGGGGTCGGGTTTCTTGAATTTGATTTTGACAACCGCGCAGGCCGTGGCGGCGGCGGCGGCGGCGGACAGGAGGGTGTTGACGGCGATGAGGGGCAATCGGGAGGGGGCGGCGAACAGGGACGGCCCGATCGTCATGCCGAACCAGCCGGCGGCTAACAGCAAGGCGCCAAAGACGACGAAAGCCAGGTTATGCCCCGGCATGGGCCGCGGGCGGCCGTCGCGGCTGTATTTCCCCACGCGTGGCCCCAAGGCGATCGCGCCCATGAATCCGGCCACACCCCCCGCCATGTGAATGACCGACGAACCGGCGAAATCGACGAACCCGTGCCCGCAGCCGAGGTTCTCTCCCAATTGGGCCAGCCAGCCGCCGCCCCAAACCCAATTGCCAAACACAGCGATGGGAAGGGCCGCGCTAACACAGGCGTAGGGGATGACGCTCGAAAACTTCCAACGATCGGCCATCACGCCGGCCGGGATAAGAGCCGCAACGGCGACGACGGTGGCCTGAAAGAAAAAGAGGGACAGAAGCAGCGGGCTGGAGGCGGCGCTCAGGAAAAAGCCCTGATGTCCCATCAGCCCGAAAGAATGGCCGAATAGGTGGATCGACCACTCGGTGTCCTGGGGGGCAATCTTGACCGACCATCCGCCTGACATGAAGGCAAACCCGCAAACCCAAAAGCCAACGATGCTCAACGCAAAGATGATCAGATTGATGGTAATGACTTGGGCGGCGTTTTTCGCGCGGCACAAACCGGTAGTGACCAGGGCAAACCCCGCCTGCACGAGCATGACCAGAACTCCCGCCAAAACCACCGATGTGAAATCAAGCGACACGATTCCGTTCTCCAATCAAGCAGGAGGAGTGCCAGCGTGCCAAGCCGGCATCAAACTCGCTGTGAATCAAAGTGTTGTGGTTGGAATGAGCCATGACAAGGCAATCACTGGGTGGCGCGGAAGCTTTCAGTCTGTGCAAATATCGCCATAAAGGGCTATTTAGGGTGATGTTTGAAATAGAGGATCAGGACCAGAAAGATGACCACTTGGGCCAGGGCGAAGAGTAGGATCAGGGGCAGGAGGCGAAACCGGCTCTTCCACAATTGCGGAGTTTGGAGCCGGCGATATCGCTCGACTAACTCCACTTTCTCGTAGTCGTCCAATTCCGCCTTCATCGCCAGGGCGTTGGGGAAGCGATTGGCCGGGTCGCGCTCCAAGGCATGGAGGATGATTTCCTCGATCGCGGCAGTGAGCTTGGGGTTGATCTTGCGCGGGGCGATCGGATCGCCGGTCAAGCGCGCGTTCATGACCGCGTAAGGGCTTTCGCCCTCGAATGGGGTCTGCCCGGTACACATCTCGTATAGGATGGCCCCCAGGCAGTAAATATCGGTGCGCTCGTCGCCCCGTTTACCCTTGACCTGTTCCGGGGCCATGTAATCAGGCGTGCCCATGCTGGGGGAAAAGCCCACAAAGGTGATGCGGCGCATCTTCAGCGACTTGGCGATGCCGAAATCCATGATGCGAATCGAGCCATCGTTGCAGATCATGATGTTCTGCGGCTTGAGATCCCGATGGACGATTTGGTGAAAGTGCATGTAATCCAATGCCTCGCAGATGCGGCTGGCAATCTTCGCCGCGTCTGGTTCGGGCAGGGGATGCACCTGGCGCAACAGCGCGGCTAGCGTTTGGCCCTGGAGGTACTCCATCACGATGTAGGGACGGCTCTTCTCCTCCGGCGGAACGGCAAAGATGCGCAGGATATATGGATGCGTGAGGGTCTTGCCGATTTCCTCCTCTCGCTCGAAGCGGGAGAAACTGGCCGCATCGCTCTCGAATTGCATCAACGGGATTTTCACCGCCACGGTAAGACCGGTTTTGCGGTCGTTGGCCTTGAAAATCGAGGCCATGCCGCTTCGATTGATCAGGTCGGTGATTTCGAACCGATCATCGAGCACCATCCCGGGCTGGATTTCGTTGCTCACCGGAGAGTGTGTGGGTTTAACGTAGTAGGGCGCGCCGCGGTAGAAGTGGCGATGCTCGATTTCATTGATATGAACGACTTGGACCGAAACATTGTCATCGGATCCTCTCTTCTCTGCCAGGGCGACCAATTGCTGGCACGTTTCTTCCGGCGCCAGATGCCCCGCAAGGTCGCAGATTTCTTCATCCAACACAACCGAATAGAGTCCGTCGGTGCATTGCACCAGGATGTCGCCCTTGGCCAGTGTGGAATGGAAAAGGTCATACCCGCAAGCCAGGTCCTGGCCGATGCTCCGCGTAATCATTGAGCGCATCGGGCTGGTCATCGCATCCCGCTCCTTGACCAGGCCCAGCTTGACTTGCAAGGCCACGTAGCTGTGATCGGTCGTCAGGCGGCGGACGCTTCCGTTGCGGATGAGATAAACCCGGGAATCGCCGATGTGCCCGACGAAGACCTCGTCGTTGCGGAATATGGACACGGTCAACGTGGTGGCCATGCGGCCCTCTTGATGGCCCTGCATCGAAGCGTCATAAACATTCTTGTTGGCAAGGTTGAATATGTGCCGCAGCAACTCGTCCGGCTCCGCTTCCACCTCCGTCTTTGCCAGGGCCTCCAGGGCCGTCTGGACCGCCATCCGGCTGGCGACCTCCCCGCGCCCGGTGCCGCCGACCCCGTCGGCGATGACCGCCGCAATGCCAACGGCCCGAACCAAGCCGGGCGAGTCCGGGCGCCAGAATCCGATGCTGTCTTCGTTCTTGGGGCGAACCGGTCCGGTGACTGACAATTGGGCGTAGGTCAAATCCATGCCGCTGAGGGGATCATAGAGACAAAGCCGGTTGCCCGTGTCAAGGGGCAACCGGCGTGAGGGCTACTGCGGTTAGGTTAGACAGCGACGCTGGGCTTTCCTGTGAGAAGTATCTCTTTGCCCTTCTTCTTGCTGGAGGCAAGGAAGTAAAAGGCGCCATAACCACCCCAGAGAGCGGCCACTCCCAGCGCGATGTATGGTTCGTGCCAGCTCATGCCGGAGACCGCGAACGGGCCGACGAGGTAGAACAACATGCACAGCAGGTTGGCCAGTAATCCGAAGACCGGAATGACCACGTGTTTAAAGCCATTGAATGCGTGGTGTTCCCTGAACGCCACTATCGCCACAATGTTCGTGGTCATGTAAAGCAGGAACGTGCCGAAATTGCTGATGAGCGTGATTATGACCAGCGTGTTAGGCAGAAAGGTATAAGCGTGCGGCGAGAAGATGCCGAAACTATACCAGATGTTGTGCTTGTCCAACGGCGCCATGTCCGCGCTCTGCGCGCCGAGGTAAATCGCCACCGAGATGATGGCGATGACGATGGAGATCAAGGTCAGCGTCCAGATCGAACGATGCGGCGACAGCGTCCTGCCATGGAGCAATCCAAAGTGCGCTGGCACTTCTTCGTCCCGGCCCATGGCGTAGGTGACGCGGGCACCGGTGTTAATGCACGCCAGGGTGGTGCCGATGAGCGCCAGGAAGACCGTGAATGCCTGAACCAGCATGAACGCCTTGCCCGCGCCGGGGCTGCCGAACAACCACGTGCCCACCAGCACCATCATGTCGCCGATCGGAGCGCCGGATGCGCCGGCGTTGGACATCGTATAGCCGCTATTGAGGAAGAAATTGGCGCCAAAGTACTCGAATAGGTAGCAGAACGCTCCTTGAATCGCCAACGACATCAACACCGCCCGCGGAATGTCTTTCTTCGGGTTCTTGGCCTCTTCTCCCAGCGACGTAACGGACTCGAAGCCGACCAGCAGGAGAATGGCGATGCAAGCCTGGATGAGGAGGAAACTGCCCCCGTGCGGGGTGATAACCGAGGCCGCGCTGGCGTGAAAATTGAACGTCTGCGGGTCCTTGGCGTCTCCCGGCTTGCCGGTGATGCAATCCTCAGGCTTGTAACTCAAAATGAACGGGTCCGCGATGGCGTTTCCGTCTTTGTCCACCTTGAGCTTGCCCGAGTCATCCTTCTGGAAGGCCGGGTAGGGATCGCCGACGCCCAGGCCCATCGCCGTCAAACTGGCCAGCACCACCGCATCTTTGTTCTTGGTTTTGTCCAGGTCGTCCGCCGTCACTTGCCGGTCCTGGGTCTTGTAAATCGGGTTCTTCTTATCATCGACCTTGGGTGTGCCGTCGGCCCAGGCATCTTGAACGGGTTTGCCTTTGTCGTCGGTCTGATTGACCTGATCGACGTTGTACGCAACGGGTGCGCCGTTGGATAGGTGCAAGCCCGTCGAGCCTGTCGGGTGGTGCAATCGGTAAGCGATGGCGATGACCGTGAAAGTAATCAGAGCAGTGATTTGAATCACGTTAATCGCCATGTTGACTGCCGTGCTGCCGTTGACGCCGCGGAAGGCGATGTATCCCACCGCCAAGGCGAATACGACCGAGAATAGAATCATGAATAGGGGGCTGTTATACGTGGAACTAAACGTGTCGGGCATCAGGACCCCCGCCAGATACCCGGCTAGAATTGCGGTGACGCCGACCATCAAACCTGGGTAAACCCAATAATATAGATGGCTGGCCCATCCGGTGAAAAACTTCGCCACGCGCGCGAACCTCTGATGAGTCGATTTGGCCAGGAATGCCTGCTCGGCGTAAAAGTAGGATGAACCCGCGCCCGGATAGAGTTTGGAAAGCTCCGCATAACTGACAGCGGTTGCGAAACAAAGACAGAGCGCGGCGACAAGACCTATGAACATGGCGCAGCCGGCCATAGGCGCTCCGTACAGGGACTGTTCCTGGTAGGTGAGCCACAAGAATGCGCCCGGCGCTATAAGCGCCATCGCGTTGATCGTCAGCCCCGTCAACCCCAGGGTTGGCTTCATTTCTGTTTTCGGTGGTGGTGATGCGTTTGACATATCTTTTTAATACTTTTTTTATGTTATTTGTTGATTCTGTGCTGTCGTGGACACGTTGAGCAACGCATTAGCAAATGAGATGCCATGTCCCCTGCTGACCGGGGTCCGGCGCGCGCGTGGCGGCTGGGATTCGCGGTTAGTCCCTCGTGGGAAGGGTATTAAGAAAACATTAAGAATTCCTTGCCACGCGGGGAGCCGGCCAATGGCGGAGTCGCTTTTTGCGCACTCTGGTTAAAACGAAGATGCCAGAAATCGCCATCCGCCCGGCGCTTTCAGGAGAATAGCCCAAATGCCTCCCGAACTTATGATGAGCATACAGAGGAGTCCATTGGATGGACTACACGGCGCGCACCGCCAGCCAGATCTTCTCCCTCGCCCCGCGACGAAGGAGCGGGGAGAGGGTTGGGGTGAGGGGTTGCCTCCTGTCGCCTATCTTGCGGA
>JBEKSF010000094.1:0-23669 GCA_049517295.1 Verrucomicrobiota bacterium | reverse complement strand
GCTTCGACGACTGCACCAGCCTGGGCACGCGCATCTGCTTTATCACCGAGGGCATCCTGTTGCGCTGGCTGCAAGACGACCCGCTGCTGGCGGACATCGGGGCGGTGCTGTTCGATGAATTTCACGAGCGCAATTTGCTCAGCGACGTTGCCCTGGCCGTGGTCAAACAATTGCAGCAAACGCGGCGCGCCGATCTGCGCATGGTCGTCATGTCCGCCACGCTGGAGGCCGAGCCGGTGGCCAAATACCTCGGCGGTTGCCCGGTGCTGGTTTCCGAAGGAACGGCTTTTCCGGTGGAAATCCGCCATGCGGCCTCGCACGACGAGCGCCCGGTTTCCGAGCAGGCGGCCGATGTGGTCGCGGGCATCGTCCAGTCGGGCGACCGGGGTGACATTCTGATTTTCATGCCGGGGATGGGGGAGATCAACGGCACGATTTCGGCCTGCCGGGCAGCGTCAACAATAGAGCGGCTGGCGCTGATTCCGCTGCACGGGGAATTGCCGCCGGAGGAGCAGGACCTTGCCTTTGCGCCCAATCCGTTGCGCAAGGTGGTCGTGGCCACCAACGTCGCCGAAACGTCGGTCACCATCGACGGGATCGTTCATGTGATTGACAGCGGCCTTGCGCGGGTGGCACGCTACGATGCCGAGCGCGGCATCGGCACGCTGTTGATCGAGCCGATCAGCCGCGCCTCGGCGCAGCAGCGGGCTGGGCGGGCGGGGCGCACGGCCCCGGGCGTCTGCCACCGGCTCTGGACGGAGAGCGGGCACCTCAACCGGCCTGAGCGCAACACGCCGGAGATTCAACGAAGTGATCTGGCCGAGGTGGTTTTGCTGCTGCACTCCCTGGGGATCCGGGACGCCGCGCGCTTTGATTGGCTGGACCGTCCCGACCCGCAGGCCGTCGAGCGCGCCGAGCAACTGTTGCGCATGTTGGGGGCTCTTCGTTCCGCGAACCTGGAGCCGGGCGCCCGCTCGGACTTGACGCGCATCGGCTGGGAGATGCTGCGGCTGCCGATGCACCCGCGCTATTCGCGGATGATGGTGGAAGCGACGCGGCGGGGCTGCGCGCCGGCCGCGGCGCTGTGCGCGGCGCTGGTGAGCGGGCGCGACCTGCTGGCGCGCCTGGGGCGGGACGACAAACACATCGCCGAAGCGCGGGAGTTGTTCGAGGCGAGCGCGGAATCGGATTTTTACACCCTGATGCGCGCCTACCAGTTCGCCAAAAACAGCCGTTTCAACCCGGAACAATGTCGGCGTTACGGTGTCCACGCGCAGATCGCGCGTCAAGTAGAACAAACGTTCGAGCAAATTTCCAAGGTGGCCGGCGTCCCGGCTTCCGCCACGGCGGCGGCGGACGACGCGCTGCCACGCTGCATCGCGGCGGGATTCATCGACCAGCTTTGCAAACGGCGCGACCAGGGAACGCTGGAATGCGACGTGGCCGGGGGCCGTGCGGGGACGCTGATGCGCGAGAGCGTGGTGCAAAAGGCGCCGCTGTTTGTGGCGGCCAGCATCCGGGAGGTGGCCGGGCGGGGCGGGAATCTGACGTTGCTGGGATTGGCCACGGCGGTGCGGCGGGAGTGGATCGAGGAGATGTTTCCGGAGCAGGTCAGCGCGCGGGTCGAGCATCTTTTTGACCCGTTGCACAAAAGAGTCAGCGCGATCAAGCTGGTGCGTTTCCATGATATTGTGATCCACCACGAGCACCAGCGCGAGGTCGATGCGGCTTCGTCGGGCCGCTGCCTGGCGGAGGCGTTTGCCAGGGAGCATTTTGAGCTGCCGCTGCTTACCCACGAGATCAAGCAAATGTTCGCCCGCATCAACCTCGTGTGCGCGGCCTTGCCGGAACTGGAGCTGCCGCCGGCGGATGCGGCGCACGTGACGGGTTTTCTGGCGCGGGTCTTCGCCGGTTTGACGCTGGCAAAAGAGGCGCAGGCAACGCCATTGCGGGAGGCCTTTGTGGAGTATTACGGAAAGGACCGGCTGGAATGGCTCGATGAACTGGCCCCGGTGGCGGTGATCTGGCCGGATGGGCGGAAGCTCAAATTGCTTTATGCCAAAGAGGCGCGCGACGATGACGGCGCGCCGAAAGGGCCGGAGTTGCAGGTCAAATTGCATGAATGTTTCGCGCTGCGGGAGCATCCGCGCGTGTGCGAGGGCAAAGTGCCCGTCAAACTCTGGCTGGCGGCGCCGGATGGAAAACGTCTTGACTCGACGTTGGACTGGCTGGCGTTCAAAGCGGGCGTCTATCCGAAGCTCAAGCCTTCCTTGCAAAAGAAATACCCGAGTTTTCTTTGGGTGTGAGCCGTCGCTGGATGCAATATGTTGACCGACTCTCCATTACTGTGTAATTTTCCAACATGAGCAGAGCGGAGATTATCTCGGAAATACCGAAACTGTCGCACAAAGCACGACGGGAAATCATGCGCTGCATCATCGAAGCGGAGGAGGAAGCCGCGACGCTGGCCGAGTGCGACCAACGGGCGCTGGAGCGGTTCCAAATGCTCGACGCCATGGAAGCCGAAGATGAAAAGAACGCTGCCCGGTGAGATTTGGCGGGTGGATTTCGGCCTGGCAGCAAAGGTTCGGCCCTCGCTCATTTTAAGTGATTTTCCTGAAGACGATGAACTGGCTTTGCTCGTCGTGATCCCGCATACTACTGCCGTGCGCGGCAACCGTTGGGAACTCAATGTCCCGAAGCCATTTCTCAAAAGCCCCGGCGTCTTCCATCTGCAACAAATTCAACCCATTTCACTCGCGCGCTTTGAATCCCGGCTTGGGGCGTTGACGCTGGATGAATTCAAAAGGGTCAAAGAATCTTTAATTCGGGTGTTGAATCTGGGCGATTAAACCGGCTCACACTTGCGGTTGAGCCTCTCCATGGTCACGGTTCTGGCAACGAGTGGTTCCTTTGTCTAAATTGTGTCGATTCGGCGGCTCGTTTCTGGCCGAGGGAGTTGAATGGATATTCTGTCATTTTATTTCTGGCGTTGTTGAACCTTTACGCTGCATTTAATTTTTTCGGCCAAATTGAAGTGCTCCACCGCACAGCCGGACAAGCCAATTAGGGTTCAATTAGATGAAACATCCGGTGTTGATCCAAATGCCAAGCGCCGGGCAAACTCAGTGCGATTGCGTTGGGCTTGAACGCTTTTATCACGCAAAAGCTGGTCAAGTATTAGCAGGTTCACCGGGCGCAATATGATTTGCGCCGTCGAAGTGCCACGGAGTGGGTCTTTGACGAGAATGGTCTGCTGACGCGCCGCGTCTTCCAATGTCGGATAAATGATGGTTGCCCTGCGATTACCGCTCTCTTGCCCCAAAGCGTAAAGCGCAAGCTGATATAACATCTCACTCGGCAGATTTGTATCCCAAAGATCACGATATTTGGCATCCAGAACGGCTTCAACCTTGTGATTGCGCAGCACGAGAAAATCGGGACGAAGTGACGGCGAGCGACGATTACGAGGATTATTCGCAGGGTCGTAGGTGAAAACCCCGCGCAATCCCCGTTCATCCTGAACTTCGTAGCCGACGAGGTTTTCGCCAAGAAAGCGGGAAAGGAGTGCCTGAAAAAAACGATTCATGTCAAACAAGAACCCAGCGGCGGGAGTCGGCGAAGCGGTGTCGGTCAAGGCCGCGCCGTGGGTGTTGAGAAGCATTTGAATTAAGGTCAACGCTGGCCGGTAGGCGCTGGTGCGGCGGTCGAGTGAATACCAAGCTTCGGCAAAAGCGGCGGCATCTAATTTTTTCGGCGTGATCCGTCCGGCGAAACTTTTGGCCAACCGCCGGACGCGCCCGCCTAATTCACTGTCCAGCGTCATCCGGGCGGCTAGTTCCAAGCCGCCGTGCAAAACCTGATTCAGGCAGGTGTCTTCGCTGCGGGGATAATGAACACATGGCAAAGGGACGCCAGCATTTGCGGCTACCTGAATATAACCACCGAAATCAATCCGCCCGCGCAGGCTGGCGAGCATCGATTCGGTGCGAAGATAATCACGATGAAGGCCGCGGGAAAGCAATTCGGACGATTCCGCAGCCAACTGATGAATCAACAAATCCTCGAAACTGGCCTGTGAGGTCGCATAGCCAACTTCGGCGAACAACTGCAAATGACGTAGCCGGTATGCGTAGCGAAGCAAATTCATTAGCGGCACGCCGGAAATCTTGGGCTTAATCGTAATGAGCAATTCGCCCAAGGCGAAACGGCCGACAAAAGATGACGCCCTCAATTTCAATCCACGCGCAAGTTCAAGAATTTCAATGCGGCCATCGCGGGTAAGCGTCTCGGCTAGGCGTTGAGCTGCCGGATGGTTGGCCAATACCGGCCCCACACGTGGGCTACCCTTGCTTGGTTCTCGTGTCTCCCATTCAGTCAAGTTTACGATCTGTGTGGTCATTTAGCCGCTTCTTCAGGTTCATCCTCTGGTTCCGGTGTTGGAGTCAATTGGGCAACGGCTTCAATCGTCGTTGACAATTCTGGCGTCGGTGCCAGCAAAGCCTGAATCAAATCCTGACGGCGGGCAGGCAGAAATAATTCCTCACGCACGCGCTGTCGTTCCGCATCAATCATGGCCCCGCCCAAGATTTCCGTGAGCGCGCCGTAATCCTCGTAACAATATTCCTCCAGCAGCGGGATGATGTCCTCGGCGATGATGCGGGAAAACTTGGCAAAATCTGTGACTGGCTTCCCGTTGTCATCCATCAGGTACGCATGGCCGATTTGTAAATTACGGGCGTCTTTGCCGATGTGTTCGCGGATACGGGAATTCAACTCTTCAAGCCAATGGCCCAGCGGAATCGTTTCACCTGCAATCGCACCAGACAACGTGGACGAATCTGGCATTAACTCGACAAATCCAAACCGACGGCGCAAGGCGGTGTCGAGCAGGGCGATTGAACGATCCGCCGTGTTCATTGTGCCGATAACCAAGACGTTGGCAGGGATGGAAAACTTGTCGCCAGACAAAGGCAAAATCACTTCCTGTCCGCGTTTATTTTTTTCGAGTAGCGTCAGCAATTCACCAAAGATGCGTGGGATGTCACCACGGTTGATTTCATCAATGAGCAAAACAAATTTCTCATCCGAAGCAGCGGCATCATGGCAGAGCTTTTTGAAAATACCGTCGCGCTTTTCAAAGATCAACTGGCCGCCTGTGCCCTTTTGCGGGCGGTAGCCCTCAATAAAGTCCTCATAGCCGAATGCCGGATGAAACGTGCAACAGCGTAACAAGCCAGAATTTGAGCCGTCACCATTGACAGTCACCTTCTGTTCGAGAGTGAGGTCTGAATACAGACGCCCAAAAGCCCCGATGGCCGCCAAGTCAAGGGCGGTCTGTTTGCCCCAATATGTTTTGCCGGTGCCTGGGGGGCCGTAGAGAATGGCTTGGCCTTTGCGTTCCAAGATCGCCTGCAATTTGCTAGGGATGACGCCTTCCAAGCGGACAATTTTGCTCATTGTTTTTGGATGAACCGGCTTTGGTGCGGCAGGCGCAGGCGACTCTGGCAACGACGGTTCCAAAAACTGGCGCTCCACGGCGACAAAGTTCCGGTCATCCTTACGCAATTTCCAGACCGTGGTTCTCAACCCTTCCGTGACCGGCAGCTTCCATTCCGGGGTCGTATGCCACTCAACTTGGCGACGATGCGGTGCGTCTTCCGGCTGTGTCTTTTCATAACGGTATGGGCCTTTAACCAGACCTATGCCGAGAATCCTTTCGCCGTCCGCCGCGAGCACTACATCATTATCCTCCATGTCCCTGGCAAAGTTCCTAATTTCACCGGCTTTGCGCGAAGCGACATTTGCATCATACTGGAATTCCTTAATCAGCATTTCCGCGATTGTTTCCTTCACATTGCCGCCAGCGAGCACAGCGGATAAATCCCCCAAGGCTGCCCAACCAACGGCTGCATAGCCGCCTGCTCTCATGGCCGGCCAAATATCTTGTGCGTTATTTCCTTCGCCCAACTTGGTGCCGATACGCCAGTATTTGGTTGGCGTGCCGTTTCGCTCATTGAGCGCTGCGGTCAAGTGATTCATGGGCCAACCCATTTGATTGGCAAAGCTGACAAATCGGCCTGCGGCGACATACAGGCCGGGCTGAGAGGGCGGCAGTTGAAGCAATTTAATGAGATTATGCCGCTGGAAATATTCGGCGTGAAAATCGTCCAGCTTGTCCGGGAAAAGCAGGCTTACATATTTGTGGCCCCAAGCCAAACGGCAAACATCCGGTGCAACCTCGTCCAATTTAATCTGCAAGGCCAGATATGCCTGATCGTCGGCTCCGGCGGGTAAATCCTGAATGACGGCCACGGCGGCGACCAACTGGTCGCGGTGTTTCCGCGCGATGGCGATGGCCTCGGCTATCGGCAACGTGATTTGGTTGGTCGGATGGCCAGTCATCCATTCGCCGGAATCCTTGCTCTTATAAAGACCGAATTTGAGCGCACTGCCGCCAGAGATACTGCCGAACTGGCGGGTAGGAAATTCGGCGTCGCTCTTAAATTCCAGCCAATACACAAGGCTCTCTTGGCTGCCGTGTGCGTGCATGGTGTTCAACAGCACCTCGCCGTCCAGACCTTTGAGACGATCCGGGCCGAAACGCTCCCGGAAAAGCGCGTAACATTCGGACAGGCGTTCTTTCGTCAACAGTTCACCGCGTTTAAGAAGCGTTTCGTAGCACGTCCGCAAGGATTGCTGGACGCGGACATCCAAGGTGATGGACGCGGCGGCTGTGGTTTGATATGTATGGTCCATATCAGTTGGCGCCCAAATGAATCCTCAACCCTGCCGGAGTGGTTTGGGTTGAGCCGTTTGTGTTCACGCCAAACAGTTTTAAGCCGCTTGTTGGAGATGGCAATTGAAAAGAGGAAAAAACGGCTGAACCTCGCGGTCCAGCCGTTCGTTCTGCCGGGGTCAATCCTCGTCCGGCATCATTACGGTGATGGTCGGTTCTGGCAAATCCATGTCGTGGGCACCACAGACGGCAACCAGCTTCACAAGACGTGGGCTGCGGTTGTCGTTTCGGACGTAAAGCGAATACTCGATACGGTCGCCGTCCCTGCGGCCGCTTTTGATGGCAGAGCGGAGCATCGAAACGATGTCCCAAAGCCGTCCTTCTTGACTCCGTTCTGTTTCATTTGACAGGTTCCTTTCTCAGTTTATACACCTGTCCGAATTTTGGGGAGCACTATACAGGAGGTGAATTAGCCCGGTTTTTGCGCTGCTTGAGTCATCCCATATCGGCAATTCCGCCTTTGCTTTACAGTTGTTAATCAGTGGCAATCCGATGTGTTTACTGAGCTTTTGATGAAAGGGTAACAATGTATGTGATTTCCCAGATTATGGTACTACGGATTGGATATGAGCCTCATTACTGTTTGAGGCGATAAAACTCGATCGAGTTGGTCATGGGCAGTGTCACAGCGTTGGTTGTGGTTGTGGCGGGGAGGGACTGCCAGCCGTTGGAGTTGGCCAGGTCGGAATTGTACTGGAGGGTATAGCCGGTGATAATGGCGGGCCAGGCTATCGTGATGCTTCCATTGGAGGGCGCGGCGTTTAGCATCAGCGCCGGGCCGGTGGCGGAAAAGCTCAAGTTGTCGATGGCCAGGCCCTGGCTGGAGGCGGTGGCGCTGGCCATCTGCCAGACCAGCCACAAGGCCGCGCCGGGCGGACAATTGGTGATCAATTGGTTGGTGACTCCAATGGACGCGCTCATCAACGGAGCGGTTTCCCCGGCGGCTTCCGCGCCCGTCGGGAAACTCACGTTCAAGGCCGGCAGCGTGGCGGTGACGTTGGCGGTGGAAAAGCCGTTGGCGCCGGTCGGATCGATGAAGTAAGAGAAGGACAGGGTCTTGGCGCTGGTCTGCTGCCGCCAGAGTTCGCCGGTGTAACTGAGGCTCATGTTGGTCAGCGTGTTGACGGTCTGGTTGAGGATGCGGAGGGCAAAGGCCGTCGGGCCGGTGGTGCTGGTGGCCAGAAGGCCGAGGGCGCGATTGGTCGAGTCACTGCCGGTCGAGCCAAAGCTGATAATGCCGCCGGTGGTCTGATCGCCCGCGCTGGCGCCCAGTTTGAGTGTCAGCGCGGCGGAGCCGTACCAGCCGGACATTGTCGATGCCAACCCCAATCCGCCGTTGCCGCTGCTCGATTGGATGGGAAAGGCGAAATCCAGCGGGTTAGCCAGCGAATAGGTGACGCCGTTGATCGTCGCCGAATTGCTGGCATTGACCGTGACCGCGCCCGGATCGGGCAGGGAATCAAAATTCTGCGTGTAAACGGCCCCGGCGTTGGTATAAGCCACCGCCGAGTGCGTCACGATGGTCACGACAGCCGGTTGGCTGGTGGTGACGCCGGTGGCGTCAGAGACTTGAACGTCGTAGGTGCCCTGGTTGGCGGCTGTGAGAGTGGGAAGACTGAGGACGCTGGTGGTCGCGCCGGCGATGTTGCTGCCGTTCCATTGCCACTGGTAGCTCAAGGCGGAGGCGCCGTTGGCGCTGACGGACAAGGTGGCCGTGCCGCCGGCGAATTCAATCTGTGCCTGCGGCTGGGAAAGGATCAACGGGGGCAGGGGAGCGGAGTTGGCCGAGAAGGCCAGGTTGTCAATGGCCAATCCCTGGCTGGCGCCGGCATTGTTGGTCATTTGCCAGACCAACCATAGCGCCGCCCCCGGCGGCCAGGCGACAATCGTTTGGTTGGTGACACCGAGTTGGATTTGATTGGCCGGCTGCGTGCCGTCTTCGGGTGTATAGCTGCCGGTGGGAAAATTGACGTCCAGGACGGGCAGGGGAACGGCGCCGTCAATCGAGAAGGCATTGGTGCCCGTCGGGTCGATATAATAGGAAAAGGAAAGCGTTTTTGCGTTGGGCTGCTGGCGCCACAATTCGCCGGTATAGGTGAGGTTGATTTGATCAATGGTGTTGGTGGTCAGGTTCAGGAGGCTCAGGCCGAAGGCCGTCGCGCCGGTCGTGCTGGTGGCCAACAGGCCGAGGGCGCGATCGGTCGAGGCGGCGGTGGTGGGGCCGAAGCTGATGATGCCGCCAGTGCTTTGATCGCCCGCGCTGGCGCCAAATTTCATCGTGGCGGCAGCCAGTCCGTACCAGCCAGGCATGGTCAGCGCAAGGCCCAGACCGCCGGAGGAAACGGGATTGGCGAAATTGAGCGGGTTGGAGGGCGTATAGGTGACGCCATTGATTGTCACCGAGGCTTCGCTATCGACGGTGCTCGTGCCCGGGTCGGGCAACGAATCGAAGCTCTGGGTGTAAAGCGAATTGAGACTGAAATAAGGGACAATCGGCGGGACGGCGCCATTGTTGGGGCCCCCTGGCGTGGCGTAGAAAAACTGCTGCCGGCTGAAGCTTTGGCCGTCGGGGTAGGATCCGTATGAATAGTTGGCGGGAAGGTTGGTGTAATTGATGTAATCCAGGATTTGCGGCTGGCCATCGTAAATCCGACTCAGCGCGACAAAGCCGGAGCTATTGGAAAGAGTAAAGGTGGCATGGAGTTCGGACAAAGTGCTTAGGTTGGTCTGGCCATCGGCAAAGACAACCAGGAATTGGCCGGCCGCGATGCTGGCATTGGTTGGGAAGGCCCAATTGGTGAGGTTGGTCACATTGTTGGCAAGGCAGAGGCCGTTCAATGCAACGGCATTGGTGGCCGGATTGTAAATCTCGACCCACGGCGCGCGCTGGCCGGCGCTGTTGGTGATGCCGGTCAGATTGAGGGCCTGGAGTTCATTGATCCACAATTCCGGAAACGGCGGCAGCGCGGTGGCGACGCTGTTGGAAGCGGCGGGAGTCACCAGCGGAACCGTCGCCGGCGGCGCGGGGTTGGTCGTGGCCACGATGCCGGAGCCGGACAGGCGGATGGTGAGGGGGCCGCCGTTGGTGCTTTGCAGGAACCAGTAGCTGATGGTGTAGGTCGCGTTGGTGGTGAGCGCGACGGGTGTGATTTGCCAGATGGCGCTGCTTTGGGTGGTTCCGGCGCTGGTGGAGACGACGTGCAGGCTGGCGTTTCCGGAATGCTTGACAGTGGTGCTCAGGACGGAGTTGGTGAGATTACTGGAGACGTGCCACACCGTGCCGGGAAAGCCGGATTCAAATCCGCCGTCCGCCAGCATGTTGCTCCCGACGCCCGGAATGCTTCCGGCCACGACTTCGATGTCATCGACATAAACATCTCCCGCCGACTGCAAGTAGATGTAGAGCAGCGAAGTGGTGGCCTTGCCTGTGGCGGTGACATAGATCCAGACCGGGGTGGGCACGGCGTTAGTGGGCACGGCGGCCCAGTTGCCGAGCCGCCAATTGTCCTGTGTCGAATCGATCAGCTGCAGGGAACTGCCCAATCCGTTGGCGGCGGAGGGCCAGGGAGGCGAACTGTCGTATTGGACTTCCGCCACGACTGTGTTGCCGGACCCGCCGGTACCCGGTTGCTCCAGGGCCAGGGTCGATGGTCCGTTGGTCTCCAGCGGGCCGGGGAAGATGTCAAACACGGGAGTGGTCGCGCCATAAGCCGCCGCGTAGGCGGCCGGATTTCCAGCCAGAACAAGAAAATCGGTCGGACCGAGCAGTGAACCGGGAGGGAAGGTGTAGTTCAAGCCCTGCAATTGCCAGTTGGAAAGATCAAAGGTATTGCTCGATGAATTGTTATACAGTTCGATGTACTGGGCATCGGGCACGAGCGGGTTGTACATGATTTCGTTGATCACAATCTGGCCGACAGGCGAGGGCGCGCCGCCCTTGTAAACGACCGACAAGTTGGCCGTGGCACCGGCGATTGGCTGGTTGCTGACGTTCACGCCGCTGACGGCCAATTGGTTTGTGCCCGGCACCAGCGGGGCCGTCGCCGACCAGTTGGTCAACGTCGTCCAGGTCACGGGCACGGCCTCGCCGTTGATCCAAACCGTCGCGACGTTGACGGGAGCTGTCCCGGTCACATAAGCGGTGTCGTTGCTGACAACAACAGTGGGATTGACCGCGAAATTGGTGGCGTTGACCGCGGCCAGTTGCTGGGCGATGCTCGTCCCGGCGGCCGCAATCCACGGGAGCATGGCCGAATTGGGGTCTTCGGCGCTCAGGCCGTCGTTGACGAAGGCGTTGAACTTGGCGTTGCACAAGGGGGCGGTGTTGCTGACGTTGAGCGGACCGTTGACCAACTCCTGCAGGGCACGCCAGTACATCCGCAGGAAAACTGGCGTGTTGTAAATGTTGAGCATGTTGGCGTCCTGGCCGTTGAGCGTGAACAGATTCTGCCCCGGCCCCCACGAACCGCTGTTGCCCAGGACGATGTTATAGTCCCACATCATCAAACTGTATTTGGTGCCGAGCGCGCCGATGTAACCGTAAAGGTTTTGGGCATTCTCCGCGCCGAAAGAGTCCCAGTTGCCGGCGGCATGATTGGCCGCGAAGACGCGCATCCAGTTTTCCATGTTGGCCATGTTCTCCACGTTGCCCACATAGTTGGGCGTGCCATAGGAATTGGCGGCGTCAATGAGCGAGAAAACGTTTGTGAAATCGTTGTCGGAATCGGGCGTGCGCCGAATTTCAAAATTGAAGCGGTAGCGGGCCGGTTTCAAAACGCCTCCAGTCGTGGTGTAGGGGATCAGATTGCACCAGGCATTGTTGTTGAACGCGATGGTCGGGCCGTCGGGTAGCGGGGGGAATTCGAACCACGGCTGCATCTTGTAGAGAAAACCATCCGAATCGTTGGGGAAGTATTCCTTGACCATGTCGCTGCCGGGGACTTGAGTGTCTTCCATCAGGACTCCGCGGCGGTTGCCGTTGACATAGACGGCGACGTAACGCCGGGAGAGCCAGGGCACCCCCAGGGCGCGCATGAAGGTGTAGGCGGTTTGTTCCCGTTGCAGGCTGGCATCGTCTCCGGGACCGTTGCCCGGTTGGTGAATTTTGTTAAAATCGGTCGCGCCAAGAAACTGGTCGTCGTCGGGAAAGGTCCACTTATAGTGGCACAGGTTGCCAACAGGAGTGTCGAATTCCTGATGGTAGGGGCTGCCGGAGAAGTGCCCCTGCGCGTTGTAAATGACCCGGCTGTCGTTGACAAAGGTGAAGTCGTTGCCCTCGTTGCTCAGGTCCGAGAGGTTGGACCAGCGGGTCACATTGGTTTGCGTAATCCATACGTGATAAGTCCCGAAGCTCCCTCCAGGGATGCTGTCGCCGAACATGACGACGCACTCGCGCACTGGTTCGTTGTTGCCGGGGCGCAAGGCGGGAAACCGCGTGGCAGCTCCTTTCAAATCCGTCGCTGACAAGTAAAATGCCACAATGGTATTCGCCGTCTGGCCCGGAATCGTCCCGCTGAAGACGCCATCTCCCGCCAGGGCGTCGCCAAGAACTCCGCTGTCGTTCATCGTCAGGACCGAGTAAGCGGTCGCCGGGTCTATCCGATAATAGAGTTTGACGGATTGCAAGCCGTCCGGATCGTGGACTCGGGTTGTGACTACCACCGCCTGATTGGCGGCCGGCAGAGTGGGAGTGTGGGTGACCAGGTACAGGGCCGGTCCGGCGTTGGTGATATAGGCGCTGTTGCGCGCCCCCGGCGTGCCGAGATTGGCCGGGACGGGCATTGCGCCGGTGGCTTCCAGCCAGCCGCCGTTCAAGCGCAGCACCACTTCCGGCCAGCCGTGGAGCCAGCGGGCCTTGAAGCGCAACGTCGCGATGTCGCCGTTGGTCATTGCGTTGGTATAAAGCGTCGCCTCGCAGGAGTTGACGGCATTCCAATACTTATCACTGCATCGCAGATGCAATGAGTGGCTGCTCTGGTAGCCGCTATTCTCGAGGCTGGAACAAACGTGGTCGCCCAAAAGAAACCAATTGCCCAGGCCGCTCTCAAAGGTCGGGTTCATCACGCAATTGGACCCGTTGAAATCGACCTCGACGTTGTCCACCAGGCATTCGCCCACGTCCAGCACGCCGATCTGCGCGTGAAGGATGCTGGGTTCGTAGTTGGCGCCGTTGTCCAGCACGCCGGTGGTCTCGATATCGACCCATTGCGACTTCTGTGTTTCATCGCTATCGGCCCAATTGGCCGCCAGGCGGTGATTGGAGTGTGGATCGATCAACTCCAGACTGCTCCCGCCGCCGGCGGACCATTGGCCCCATCGCCCGCCCGTCCCGTAGCTCACCTCATCCTCCACCACATAAACGGTGTTGGTGCCGTAAAGACTTTCGGGCATGCACAGGGCCACCCGCTCGCCATTATGCGAGAGCTTGCCGGAGTAGTTTCCGTAGGTATTGAGGCTGTTCAGGTTGGAATAATTGGCGAATAACTCGGCGATGTTCCTCCCGACCACCACGTAACCATTCGGTCCGATGCTCGCATTGGTTGGGAAGGTAAACGTCACGCCGGCCGTAAACTGCCAATTGGCCAGGCTGACTGCATTGGTGCCCTGGTTATATAGTTCGATGTATTGATCGTCGTCATTGCCGCTGATCGGTTTATACATCAGTTCGTTTATCACGATGTTCCCGATCAAAATCGCGCTGTTGTTTGTTCCGGGCGCCAGCGCCTGCAACGGATAAAAATCGTTCGCCCCGTCCGGCCACCGCCCATACGAGACGCCATCCTCTTGGCCCTCAAACTGCACCGCGTCCACTATCCGGCTGGCGTCCGGCTTGATGAAATAAATCGTGTCGCCCGCCGGGTTGAGATTAAAGCCCAGCGATTGGTCGAAGGAAACAAATCCACGCGGTCCCACCGAGGTGCCCTCTGGAATGACAAACTGATTGGTGCTGGGGTCGTCGGTCAGGATGCATCCCGAGAGATCGACCGTCTGGGCGCTGTGATTGTAAAGCTTGACGTACTCCGGCACGGCCGGATTCTCCGAATGGGCCAGCACCTCGTCGATGAGCACGTTGCGCAAGGGGCTGGGCCGGTAGGATTCCATCGTTCCCGGAGAGCCGCCCACGATGTCGCTGATATCCCAGGCGCGCGGGTCGCTTTCGCCGTAGGTCGGATAGGCCAGCACGATGGAATGGCCCGTCCCGCGGGCCGCCACCGGCCACGGGTAGGTGTCCGAATAGGGAACGGTCAATAATATATTACTTCTTTCATCCAGCAGCTCCAGGGTTTCCGAGTGTTTCAGGCTGCCGGTGTAAGGCCCCATCACATTGGTGATGCCGTAAACCGCCTCGATGCTGCCGGGCGACGCCGCCGCCACCAGGTAGCCGCCGGCGGGCATAATTGTTCCGGCGGGAAAGGTGTACTGCATGTCGGCGCAACTGATCTGGTAGCCGCTGATGTCATGGAAAAATGTCTGCGAGTTGTAGAGTTCCAAAAACTCGCAATTGTTGGTGTCCGCCCGCGGCGCCGGCTTCCACATGATCTCGGAAAAGACAATGCCCGATTTGCGGCTGGACGGCCCAATCGGCTCGTGCGGGTTGGACGGTGTTCCGACCACTATAGTATGCCCGGTGTTGGAGAGACTTAAGAAATTTGCGGTGGTCAGTGCATTGGTGTTGCGGCTGGCAATGGCCAGTCCAAGGCAAATGGGATTGGTCATCGCGATGGTCGCCGTCCCCAGTTGGGACCAGGTCTGGCCGTCGTAACCGGCATAGCCAGTGAAGGAGTTGGCGATGCGCGTGAGGCGCAGCCACGTGTTCGGATAATTGACAGGAAACGTTCCCGCCGAGGCCGCTGTCGCGTAGGAGGAGGCCCGATCCTGGAAAAAACACCCCGCCATGCCCGGCGTCGCCAGCGAGGCGGCGAATGCCGCGCCCGCGCTCAAATTGGCGCGCGCCATCAACCCTGCCTCGGCCCAGACATCCGACAACCCCAGGCCGGCCAGACAGATGCTCACGTCAAAATTGCCGGAGTAGGTTTCGTACTGGAAATTGAATTGATCATCAATGCCGCCGATGCCCCTGCTGGCAGTGGACACGGTGGCGCCATTGGAGGAAACCACCACGCTCGAAGTGATGGGCGGATTGCCAATGTCCAGCGGCACGTATGGCGAGGTGGTGAAGGACACCAAGGTGTTGCTGGCGAGCATGACAGGCGTGGCCGCGCGGCTGAGAATGCCGTTGAGGACAATCCAATAATTGCTGAAGTAGGCCAGCGGCGCGGTTGTCAGCGTCACCGTCACGTTGTCCGAAGCCAGGGCGGCGGACGCGATGGCCAGTCCATTGGTGAAAGCGTAATTGGCCAGGTTGGTGGCCGAGGCAGGCGTCACGCCCTTGGAGAACACGACCTCGACGTTGGTCAGGCTGCGATTGTAAACCTGTTGGACGGTTGGCGGCACGGTGTCGGGCACCACGGTCAGAACAATGGGCGCGCTGGTGACGGCTCCCAGGGCATTGGACACCACGCAGGTATAGGTCTGTCCGTTATTGAGGGCCAAACTGACGTTGCTCAGCGTGTAAGTGGGCAGGGTGGCGGCTGCGCCCGCCAATAGACCGGCCTGGCTGAACCATTGGTAGGCGACGGGCGACTGATTGGTCACCCCTACGGATAAGACCACGTTGAGGTTTTCCACCACCGTGGTATTGGTCGATTGGCTGTAAATGCCCGGCAGACTGTTCAGACCCGTGCAGGGAATCAGCAGCGTGCCCGCCGCACTGACTGCGCTCATCGGCTGTTCGTACGTGCCGTTGGGCAACTGCCAGCGCACGGACAAATTGTCGCCGCCACCGCCTTGTTGCATCAACGCTTCGATGAAATAGCGGCAGCCGGCCTGCAACGTGATCGGAGCCGATTGCTGGTTGGCGTATTCGGTCCAGTCCTCCGAGGTGGTCCATTCACCGGCGGGGACCGAGGCGATGGGGGTCATGATCGCCGGGTTTTCATTGGTGCTCAAAAAGAGCTGCGAACTGTCATCGCTGGCGATCCAGAAGATATACGGCCCCGTAAGAGGAGGAACGATGAATCCGCGCACGCGCTGTCCGTAATTATCCAGGTTCAGATTGATTTCGGTCTCGAAATTGGTGAATACATGCGTGTAGGATGCCACCGGATTATTGGGCCAATTGGGGTTGTCGCTGGTGTTGGTCAGCACGGCCAGCGTGTTGCCGATGTTTGGGTTCAGGTTGGTCCACATTTCGCGGTAAACGCCGAAGGTTTGCGGCGAGAGGCTCATGTTGCTGAAGGTCGCCGTGTTGAGCGCCGAGTTGTTGTGCGCCGTCACCGCCAACCCCGCCAGCAGCGGGCCATTGAGAGGAAGTTGCACGGTGCCGATCTGCAGCCAGTTGCTCCCGTCAAAACTGTAATTCCCGCTGAAATTATCACCCGAGCGGACCAGTTGAACCCACACCGGCGCGGTCACACCGCCAATGATCGTGTCGCTGGATACGTCGCTGGCCGTGTCCCGCCATTGAAGTTCGACCCCCTGCGTGGCGGAAACCACCACCATGACATTGGCCGAACCGGCCGTCGTATCATTGCGAAACATCAACCCGGCCTTGGACCAGCCCGAACCGGGATCGCTGTTTTGCAGGCTGGTCACCTTCGCGACAATCGCCCCGTCGCTTCCGTAGGGCGTGCTGGCAAAATTGAATTGGTCGTTGGTGTTCCAGATGTCTCCTCCGCCGCCGGTTACGGTCCAAGTGCCGTTGGAATAGGCGGCCGAGCCGGCCAACCCCGGCGCGCCAATGTCGGCGTCGGTCCAGCCTGGGGGCAGCGCGGCTCCGAGTGGTAACGGGGTGAAAAAAAACAGGGGGAGCAGGAGGAGACAATAACAAATGCGACCTCCCCAGCGGTACAGCAGAGCACTATACATGGTTGTGTTTTATTCTACTCCCCGCGGGACGGATCGCAAGGCCAAATTGCCGCCAATTTGCGGCATTCCCGAAACGCGTGTTTGCATTTCGCACCGCTTTGGCGTAATTGTTTCTTTCCGCCCCCGGCGGGCATGTGATGAAACCCGAAATCGAAATATACGACACGACTCTGCGCGATGGCAGCCAGGGTGAAGGCGTCAACTTCTCGGTCCTGGACAAGTTGCGGATTACCGACAAACTGGATTCTTTCGGCGTGCATTACATCGAGGGCGGCTGGCCCGGCTCCAATCCCAAGGACATCGAGTTTTTCAAGCAGGCCAAAGCCAAACGTTTCAAGCGGGCCAAACTCGCCGCCTTCGGCTCGACCCGGCGCAAGGACGTGGCGGTAACGCAGGACGATCAAGTGCGCCTGCTGCTGGACGCGCAAACACCCGTCGTCACCATTTTCGGCAAGACCTGGCTGCTGCATGTCAAGAAAGTCCTGCGCACGACGGCGGACGAGAACCTGGCCATGATCGCGGACACGGTCCGTTTTCTCAAGGAGCACGGCAAGTTTGTCGTGTATGACGCCGAGCACGGCTTCGACGGCTTCAAGGACAATGCGGACTACGCGCTGGCCACGTGGATGGCGGCGGAAGATGCCGGGGCCGACGTCGTGACATTGTGCGACACCAACGGCGGCTCGTTGCCGGGTGAGATCGCCAGCATCACCCAGGCCGCGCGGGCCAAGTTGCGGGGAAGAATCGGCATTCACACTCACGACGACATCGGCCTGGGCGTGGCCAATGCGCTGGCCGCGCTGGAGGCGGGCGCCTCGCACGTCCAAGGCACGATCAACGGCTACGGTGAACGCATCGGCAATTGCAACCTGACCAGCGTCATTCCCAATGTTGCTTTCAAAATGGGCAAAAGCTGCGTGCCGCGCTCCTCGCTGCCGCTGCTCAAAGACCTCTCGCAATTCGTCGATGAGATCACCAATTTCCGCCATAGCCCGCGCCAGCCGTGGGTCGGTTCTTCGGCCTTCTCGCACAAGGCCGGCATGCATGTCAATGCCGTCCAGAAACTGGTCCGCAGCTACGAGCACATCGACCCCGCGTGCGTCGGCAACACGCGCAACGTGCTGATCAGCGATTTGGCCGGCCGCAGCAACATCCTGATGAAGGCACGCGAGTTGGGCATTCGTCTTGGCCACGACACCCCGGAATTGAAGGCAATCCTGGCGCGCGTCAAAGAACTGGAGCATCAGGGCTACGAATTCGAGGCCGCGAGCGGTTCGCTGGCGGTGCTGATCCGCAAAATTCTGCATCACCAAATCCTGCCTTTTGAAGTCAACGCTTATCACGTCTCGGTGCGCCGCGACCGCGGCCCCGCCACTTGCGAAGCCACCATCAAGGTGACGGTTGGCGAAAAGTCATCCCACACCGTCGCCGACGGGGACGGGCCGGTCAACGCGCTGGACTCGGCCCTGCGCGCCGCCCTGGCCAGTTTCTATCCGCGGGTCAAAAGCATCCGCTTGACCGATTACAAGGTGCGTATTCTTGACTCAACGGCCGGCACGGCGGCCAAAACGCGCGTCCTTATTCAATCCAGCGACGGGCGCGAGGAATGGGGCACCGTCGGCGTGAGTGACAACATCATCGAGGCCAGCCTGCGGGCGCTGATCGATTCCATGGAGTATCGGCTCATCAAAAAAACGCGATAATGTCCGAAATCCCGAAAGCGTATGAGCCTCAGGCGGTAGAGGAGAAGTGGTACCAGTATTGGCTGGAGCGAAACTGCTTTGCCGCCGATCCGCATTCGAGCAAGCCGGCCTATTCGATTGTCATCCCGCCGCCCAACGTCACCGGCGTGCTCACTCTCGGTCACGTTCTCAACAATACCATCCAGGACATCCTGGCGCGCCTGGCGCGCATGAAGGGCCACGAAGTGTTGTGGCTGCCCGGCACCGACCATGCGGGCATCGCCACCCAGGCCGTCGTCGAGAAGACCCTTCGCAAACAGGGCTTGATCAAGCACCGTGAAGACCTGGGCCGGGACAAATTTCTCGAAAAAGTATGGGAATGGAGGGAGAAGCACGGCGGCATTATCATCCAACAACTCAAAAAACTGGGCGCTTCATGCGATTGGAGCCGCCAGCGCTTTACCATGGACCCGGATTACAGCCGCTGTGTCCAGCGTGTCTTTGTCGATCTTTACAATAAAGGGCTGATCTACCGCGGCAAACGCATGGTCAATTGGGACCCGGCGGCGCGCACCGCCTTGTCGGACGAGGAAGTCGAGATGATTGAAGAGCAGGGGAATATGTGGCACTTCAAATATCCGCTGGCCGGGGAGGACGGATTTGTTGTCGTCGCCACCACGCGCCCGGAAACGATGCTGGGCGATGAAGCGGTGGCCGTCCACCCGCAGGATCCGCGCTACCAGGCCTTGCAGGGCAAAAAGGTGTTGTTGCCGTTGCGCGACAAGGTGATTCCGCTCATTACCGACTCATTGGTCGATCCGCAATTCGGCACCGGCTGCGTCAAAGTCACTCCCGCGCACGATCCGGCCGACTACGAAATGGGTTTGCGCCATCAATTGCCGCTGACGGTGGTGATCGCGCCCAACGGCGCGATGACCCAGGAAGCGGGGGCGGAGTTCGCCGGTTTGGATCGGATGGAGGCGCGCAAGCAGGTGCTGGCCAAAATGGAGGGCCTCGGCCTGTTGCTCAAGGTGGAAAAGCACGTTCACCGGGTCGGCTACAGCCAGCGCAGCCACGTGCCGATCGAGCCTTATTTGAGCGAGCAATGGTTTCTGCGTTACCCGGCTGTCGCGGCCTCGACCGCGGCGGTGGAGCAGGGGACCATCCGCTTCCATCCCGACCGCTGGAGCAAGACCTATCTGCATTGGATGGTCAATCTCAAGGATTGGTGCATCTCCCGCCAATTGTGGTGGGGACACCGCCTGCCGGTCTGGTACCGGGCAGGGGAGGTCCGCTGTCAAATCGAATCTCCCGGCGAAGGCTGGACACAGGACCCGGACGTGCTGGACACCTGGTTCAGTTCGTGGCTCTGGCCCTTTGCCACCATGGGCTGGCCGGAAAAAACCGCGACGCTGCAAAAGTTTTATCCCACCACCGATCTGGTCACCGGGCCGGACATCATTTTTTTCTGGGTGGCGCGCATGATCATGGCCGGGTTCGAGTTCATGGGGGAGCGGCCCTTCAACAACGTTTATTTCACCGGCATTATACGCGACAAACAGGGCCGCAAAATGTCCAAGAGCCTGGGCAACTCGCCGGACCCGCTGGATTTGATCGGCAAATACGGCGCCGACGCGCTGCGGTTTGGCGTCATGCGCTCGGCCCCGCTGGGACAGGACGTGCTCTACGACGAGCAGCAGGTCGAGCTGGGGCGCAATTTTTGCAACAAGCTCTGGAACGCTTGCCGCTTCCGCCAGCTCCAAGGCGGTGAGATTCAGGGGGAAATCGACCCCCGCCGGCTCAACCGCGACGAGCGCTGGATTCTCCTCAAGCTCGACCAGGCCATCCGCGAAATGGACGCGGCGTTTACCGAATACAAATTCAGTGACGCCACCTCGACGCTCTATCGCTTCTTCTGGAGTGAGTATTGCGACTGGTTCGTCGAGGCGACCAAGGCGTCCCTGCAAAACGCCGACGCCGCCGGCCGCGCCAACACGCTGGCGGTCATGGATTTTGTGTTGTCCCACCTTCTGCGGTTGTTCCACCCCTTCCTGCCCTTCATCACAGAAGAGTTGTGGAACGGCATGGGCTACGCCAAAGACATGCCGGACAACCAGGGCGGCCAGACGATCATGTTCGCCCCCTGGCCCAAGGCGCTGGATGAGGACTTCAAAACCCACTACGCGCTCTCCAGTCAAATTCTGGATGACATCTCAGCCCGGCAAAAACTCGTCATTGAGATCAGAAACATCCGCGCGCAATATAAAATCGCGGCCAACAAGAAACTGAAGCTCATCTATCACGCCCCCGCGGACATTGAGCCCGCGGAGAAACGGGTGATTGAATGCCTGGCTGGCGCCGAATCCATCAGCCATTGCCTTGAGTATCAGCCGGCCAAAGGCGAGCCGGTGGTCCATCCCGGCTTTGGCGGAAAGCTCTATCTTCCTCTGGCCGGTCTGGTGGACGTGGCGGCGGAACAATCCAGGCTCGCAAAGGAATTGCAAAAGATCGACGCCGAGATCCAAAGGGTGCAATCCAAGCTCGACAATCCAAATTTCGCCCAAAAGGTTCCGCCCGAAGTGTTAGAGGACCACCGCCAGCGGCTGTTGGATTGGCAAACCAAACGCGCCCGCGCGCAGTCCGCGCTGGAGGGCTTGACTTCCTGAACGGCGCGATTTGTATTTTACACCTTATGTGCGGCATCGTTGGATACGTCGGTAAAAAGGACGCCTGCCCGATCCTGATCGAAGGCTTGCGCCGCCTCCAATATCGCGGCTACGACAGCGCCGGCGTGGCTGTCCTGCGCGGCGCCGAGCTGGCCGTGCGGAAAAAGAAGGGGAGTATCGACGAGGGCCTCGCCGCGCTGCTGCGGCAAAGCCCTGTCGCCGGATCGCTGGGCATCGGGCACACGCGCTGGGCCACGCACGGGCCGCCTTCGGATGAGAATTCGCACCCGCATCTCGATCAATCCGGCACAATCGCTGTCGTCCATAACGGTGTCATCGAGAATTGCGACCAGCTCAAACAGAAGCTCATTGCCAAGGGCCACGTTTTTCGTTCCGCGACCGACACGGAAGTCCTGGCGCATCTCATAGGTGACTTCTATCAGGCCAGTGCGTCGCGCGACTTGACACAGGCGGTGTGCGGCGCTTTGCGGGAAGTCATCGGCACCTACGGCATCGCGGTCATCTCCGCCGATCATCCCGGCCTGCTCGTCGGCGCCCGCCGAGGCTCCCCGCTCATCATTGGGGTGGGGGAGGGAGAAAACTTCTTGACAAGTGACGCCAACGCGATCGTTGCCCATACGCGCCAGGCCGTCTTTCTCAACGATTACGACGTGGCCACACTCACCGACCAGCGCTTTGAGGTGCAGAATCTCGGTTCCGACACCGCGCAAGTGCAGATCAGCCGGCTGGAATTTGAAGCCCAAGACGCCGAGCGCGGCCAATTCCCTCATTTCATGCTCAAGGAAATCTTCGAGCAGCCGCGCGCGGTCCAAAACGCTTTGCGCGGGCGGATCGATCTGGAAGGGGCGACCGCCCGCTTTGGCGGATTGAACATGACGACCGCCGACTTGCGCGGCATCGGCCGCCTCATCATCGCCGCCACGGGCACCAGTTGGCACGCCGCGCTGGTGGGTGAGTATCTGATCGAGGAATTGGCCCACCTGCCGGTCGAAGTGGAATTTGCGCATGAGTTCTGCAATCGCACCCCCCCCTTGGAGCGGGATACCGTCCTGCTTGTCATTTCCCAATCCGGCGAGACGGCCGACACGCTGGGCGCGTTGCGCGAGGCCAAACGGCGCGGGCACCGCGTCCTGTCCATCTGCAACGTGGTGGGCAGCACAGTCGCGCGCGAGGCTGACGGGGGCATCTATATGCATGCCGGCCCGGAAATCGGAGTGGCCTCAACCAAGGCCTTTGTCTCGATGCTGGTGATCCTTTCGTTGCTGGCGGTGCATTTGGGCCGCATGAGAATGCTCTCCGCCCATCGCGCGCTGGAAATTTTGCGCGCCTTGGAAGCGGTGCCCGGGCAGATCGAATCGCTCCTGCTCCAGGCCCCCGCCATTCAAAAGCTCGCCCTCAAATACGCCCGGGCGCGCGACTTCTTCTTCCTCAGCCGAGGCTACACCTATCCCATCGCGTTGGAGGGCGCCCTCAAACTCAAGGAGATTTCCTACATCCACGCCGAAGGCTATTCCGCCGCCGAAATGAAGCACGGCCCCATCGCCCTGATCGATGCCGCCACGCCCACCGTCTTTGTCATCCCGCGCGACTCGATGTACGAAAAGACCCTCGCCAACATGGCGATGATCCGGGCGCGCAAAGGCCCGCTCATCGCCGTGGCCACCGAAGGCGACGCCACCATTTCGAGCCAGGCCGATGACGTGATCTATCTGCCGCGCACGGTCGAGCCGCTCTATCCGGTGCTGGCGGTCGTTCCGCTCCAGCTTTTCGCCTATTACATCGCGGTTTCCCGCGGCTGTGACGTTGACAAACCGCGCAACCTTGCCAAAAGCGTGACCGTCGAATGACCCGGTGCCTGGTGTGTTGTAGGAAACTAACGTTGAAAACCTAGCGCCTCATTTTCTCCACCAACTTGCGCCAATTCTCACACGACCACTGAAGCGACTGTGGAATCGGAGGCCCTTTTTCCCTCCCAGAGCACCTGCTGGCAAGCGTCCTGGTTCTGGAGCCGGAGGTGCTGCAGGTCGACAACCGGTTGGTTGCCTTCGATCCGACGCAGACCCTGACCACAGACCCTGGCGGAGGCAATGGCAAAGGTCAACCGGGCGGCGGGCAGCCGAGCGTCAGCCAGCATGGGACCGGCAGCGCTGGGATCCATCACGAGGCAGCCCCGAATCCAGGCAGGACCAGGGACGCGGGAGCCAGCATGCATCAGAGTGTGGACGCGCATGTCAGCCCGCAATCCGCGGTTGGCGCCGGTAACGCGGCAACCCCCGATAGTTGGCGCTATCGCTCGGACAACGGGCGATGGTGGTACTGGACTCCACAGAACCGCTGGATGTGGTACGGCGATGACGGCCGATGGATGGACTATCGCGCGGAAACCTATTCCGATGCCGCCAAGGCGTACGTTGTCGAGCGCCCCATCTCGGCCAGTCCGTCTCCCGGTGCGAACTTCTCCGGGGGCCCGATCACGATTACCAATCCGGCCGCGAACAAGGCGACCCTCCGCTATACGCTCGACGGCATCGCCTATACGATCCCGCCGGGGCATAGCCAAGACTTGCGTGAAGA
>JBEKSF010000093.1:0-23775 GCA_049517295.1 Verrucomicrobiota bacterium | reverse complement strand
CCGTATTTCCAGGACATCAGCAGCTATCAAGTCACCTGTGCGGACATGAATTACACCTTCCCCGCCAACACGCTGATCCCGGGCGGGGCCTTTTTCGTCCTGTGCGCCTCGCCGCAAGGAATTGCCAATGTCTATGGCCTGACCTCCAATGTCTTTGGCCCGTACAACGGCAGCCTCAAACATTCCGAGACCCTCCAAGTGCTGGACGAACAGAGCAACGTGTTGCTCACCGTGCCTTATACCGACACTTACCCCTGGCCGGTGGCGGCCGATGGCACGGGACACTCCATTGTCCTGGCCAATCCGACCTACGGCGAAGGCGATCCGCGAGCCTGGGACATCAGCGACGCGGTCGGCGGCTCTCCGGGCCAGTTGGATCCCTTCACCCCCAGCCCGCTGCGCAACGTAGTCATCAATGAAATCCTCCCGCATACCGAGAACCTGGCCGTGCCGCAATTCATCGAACTCTACGACCACAGCACCAACAGCGTGGATGTTTCGGGTTGCATTTTGACGGACGATCCGACGACCAATAAATTTGTCATTCCAGCGGGCACGGTGATCGGCCCGGCGGGTTTTGTTTCATTCACGCAATCGCAATTCGGCTTCACTTTAAACGGCCAGGGCGAGACCCTCTATTTCATCAAGCCCGATGGCAGCCGCGTCTTGGACGCCGTGCAGTTCGGGGCGCAGGCCGATGGCGTTTCTTATGGCCGCTGGCCGGATGGGGCAAACGATTTCTACGCCTTCACCAGCAACACGCCAGGCACCAACAACAGCCCGATTTTAATTGGCGACATTGTCATCAACGAATTGATGTATGACCCGATCAGCGGCAACGACGACGATCAATACATTGAACTCTTCAACAAGGGAACCAACACGATCAATCTGTCGGGCTGGCAATTCACCGCCGGCGTCACGTTCACGTTTCCGCCCGACGCGGTTATTGGACCCAACGGCTACGTGGTGGTGGGCAAGAACACGGCCAATTTGTGGGCTCATTACACCAATCTCAATTCTGGCAACACCTACGGCAACTACAGCGGAAAATTGTCGCATAAGGGCGAACTGGTCGTCTTGGCCCAGCCCGAGTCCTATTTTGGAACCAACACCATTTACGTGGAGGAAGACGAAGTGACCTATGGCACCGGCGGGCGGTGGGGCCAATGGTCCTCCGGCGGCGGCAGCAGCCTGGAACTGATTGATCCGCATTCCAATCATCGCCTGGCCGCCAACTGGACGGACAGCGACGACACCCAAAAGTCGTCCTGGGTGGACATCGAGAACACTGGCGTGCTGGATAACGGCGCCAATTACGACCCCAGCATTGACTACGCGCAAATCGGACTGCTGGACGCCGGGGAGTGTTTGGTGGACAACATCGAAGTCGATTTCAATGGGAGCAACTATGTTTCCAATGGCACGTTCGAAAGCGGCCTGGGCTTGACCAATTGGTCCTTCCAAGGGTGCATGGCCTGTTCCAGCCTGGAAAGCAGCGGCTATCAAAGCAGTCATTCCCTGCACATCCGATGCAGCGACAGGATTTGGCCGGGAAATAATTCCTGTCAAGTTTCCCTAACCAACACCAGCCTCCAAGCCGGCCAGACGGCGACGCTGCGTTTCAAGGCGCGCTGGCTGCGCGGCTGGCCGGAAGCGTTGCTCCGTTTGAATGGCAATTGGCTTGAAGCCACAGCGGCGATGCCCGTGCCGACCAACCTCGGCACGCCGGGCGCACGCAATAGCCAATACGTGACCAATGCGGGGCCGGCCCTGTACAACGTGACCCACGTGCCGAGCCTGCCGACCGCCAATCAGCCGGTGGTGGTCACAGCGCAGGCGCATGATCCCGATGGCATCCAAAGCCTGACGCTTTATTACCGTCTGGATCCGGCGACCAATTATACAGCCGTGCCAATGAACGACAAAGGCACGAACGGCGACGCCATCGCGGGCGACGGCGTGTTCAGCGCGATCATTCCGGGACAAGCGGCCAATCAGATTGCGGCATTCTACATTTCCGCCACCGATCGACTGGGGGCGGCGACGCGCTTCCCGGCCTTGCTCAATAACAACACCGCGGCGCGCGAATGCGTGGTCATGTTCGGCGACGGCAATCCGGGCGGCAGTTTCAGCGTGTGCCATTTGTGGATTACGCAGACTAACGTGACCCGGTGGGCCAACTTGGGCGACTTGAGCCGGGATTGGAACAACGATTGCACGCTCGTCAGTGACAACCGCGTCATCTACAATATGCGCGGTCGCTATACCGGCAGTCCTTATCACCAGTCGTATGACACTCCGGCGGGCAATCTCTGCAGTTACGAATGGAGATTTAACGATGATGACATGTTTCTGGGAGTGACGGATTACAAGAAGATTCATCAGCCGGGCGCTGATCCAGGCTCTGATGCCAGTCTTCAGCGTTGCCAGTTGGCCTTCACCTTCGACCGCGCGTTGGGGGTGCCGTGGCTCTACAAACGCTTTCTGGCCGTGTATGTCAACGGCAACCGTCGCGGCACGTTAATGGAAGACACCCAAGTGCCTAACGGCGACATTGTCAAAGAACACTTTCCCAATGACAGCGATGGCTACCTCTTCAAAATGCAGCCCTGGTTTGAGATGGCTCCATTCCTTTCGGGCTATGTCGCAAACTTCGACAATCAATCCTGGTGCAACCTGATGCCTTACACGACCACCGGTGGCGTGAAAAAATCGGCCCGCTACCGCTGGAATTATGAAATGCGCCGCACGCCGGATTCGGACAGTGACTTTACCAATGTCTTCTCGCTGGTGGATGCGGCCGGTTCTTATGGCACGCCCAACTATGTGGCGAACATGGAGAACATGGCGAACATGGAAAACTGGATGCGCGTCTTTGCTGCTATTCACGCGACCGGTTGCTGGGATTCGTTTGGCTCGCAGAACGCGCAAAACCTTTACGGCTACATCGGCACCGAGGGCACGAAATATACATTGTTGATGTGGGAGTTGGAAACGGTGTTCGGCAACAACGGCTCCTGGAGCCCGGGACAGAATCTGTTCACCGTCAACAGTCAAGACACCAACATGCAGAATATTTACAGCACTCCCGCCTTCCTGCGCATGTATTGGCGGGCGTTGCAGGAGTTGGTTAATGGACCACTGGCAGTGGCCAACAGCGGACCGCTGCTCGCCGCCAAATACAACGCCTTCATTGACAACGGACTGAGCGTCGAAAATCCCACCGAAAGCATCGAACCGTGGCTTTCCCAGGCCCAGAGCAGCATCGCTTCGCAACTGGCCGCGGTCAACGCCACCAACTTCACCGTCAATCCAGCGGTCGCCCTCACCAATAACGTCGCTTCTATCACCGGCGAAGCTCCGGTCAACGTGGACGCCGTCTGGATCAACGGCGTCGCCTATCCGCTGACCTGGACGAGCCTGACCAACTGGAGCGTAACCGTGCCGTTGACCAATGGCGTAAACAATTTGAGCATCGTGGGCGTGGATCGCGGCAGCCAGCCCATTGGCGGAGACAGCAATCAGTTGACCGTCGCTTACAGCAGCGCGATCCCGTCGCCGGTCGGACAAGTGGCCATCGATGAAATCATGTGGAATCCGGCGGTGAGCAACGCGCAGTACGTGGAACTGGCCAACAATTCCCCCAATGTCACATTTGATTTGTCCGGCTGGCAGTTGCAGGGCCTCGCCTACACCTTTCCGTCAGGCTCCCTGTTGTCTCCGCTCGGGTTTCTGGTCCTGGCGGCGAATGCCCCGGCGTTTGCCGCCGCTTACGGAGCAACGAATCTTGTGTTTGACACTTTCAATGCCGCCCTGTCGCCGGGCCAACTGCTTTCGCTGGAGCAACCCAACGGCAGCAGCAACCTGATCGTGGCGCAAGTGCTCTTTGACGATATCTTGCCCTGGCCGGCCAATGCCAATAACCCTGGCGTCTCCCTGCAATTGATTGATCCGCGCCAGGACAATTGGCGCGTGGGGAACTGGAGCGCGGGAAAAACAAATCCCCCGCCACTGCCCTTCACCCCAGACGCCAGCAACAGCGTGGCCGCCAGCCTCCCGCCTTTCCCGCCCCTATGGATCAACGAAGTGGAGCCGGACAATCTCACCGGCATCACCAATAGCGCCGGCCAACATGCCCCCTGGCTGGAGCTTTACAACCCGACCACCAACACCGTTGGCCTCACCAACCTCTTTCTGACCGGCAATTATTCCAATCTGACCAATTGGGCTTTCCCCTCAGGCGCGGTCATCAGCGCCGGCCAATTCCTGGTGGTGTTTGCCGACGGCCAGTCCAACCTCTCCACCTTGAGCCAACTGCATACCAGCTTTGCCCTGGGCGGCGGCACCGGTTCGGTGGCCTTGAGCCGCGTTTTCAATGGCCAACCCCAAGTGCTGGACTATGTCAATTATTCCAATATTCCGCCCAATTGGTCTTATGGTTCGCTGCCCGACGGCCAAAGCTTTGTCCGCGTCCTGTTTTATTCTCCCACTCCCGGCGCCAGCAACAACAACAGCGGGACCCCGCCGTCGTCGTTTATCGCTTACGACGCGGAGGGTTCCATCTACACGCAGAACTTCGATTCCCTGCCCGATCCGGGCGCCGCTTCGGTCAACACGGCCAATCCGGTGACCATCAACGGGGTGACCTATTCCCTGGCCAATCCGTTTGATTTTGCATTTCCGGTTTCAGCCACGGGCAACACCGGCGGCCTGGGTTTGGCGGCCATGGCCGGCTGGTATGGGCTGGCCGACGCCACCGCCAGCGTCGGTGTGCGGTTTGGGGCCACCGACGGCGACCAGACCACCGGCGGACAAATCAGTTTCGGGCTGCCCGACAGTTCCAACCGCGCTTTGGGCCTGCTGGCCACCAAGACCACCGGTTACACGGCCATTGGCGCAAAGTTAATCAATAACACCGGCGCCACTCTGCGCTTCATCAACTTGCAAGTGACCGGCGAAATCTGGCGTCAATCCAACGTCCCCAAGAGCCTGGAATGCTATTATTTGATTGATCCCACGGCGACTGCGCCGATGTCCACCCAGGCCACCGCGTATCTCCCGGCCTTCAACGTCTCTTTTCCAACTGTGGCCGGGGACGTTGGCGGCGCGGCGGTGGATGGAACCGCCCCGGCCAACCAAATCGGCCTCGCCGTGACCAACCAGCCCATCAGCAATTGGCCCTCGGGCGCGGCCCTGTGGCTGGTTTGGGAAATGGCCGATTCAGCCGGCCAGGCTCAAGGATTGGCCATTGACAACCTTGTTTTCGCGGCTACCGCCCTGGGCACGCCGACGAACACGCCCACTCTGAGCATCCAAGGCTCATCGGTCAATCCACTGGTCATTTTCTGGCCGGCCTCGTCGCCCGGCTATCAATTATATTGCGCCACAAATCTGGCGCCGCCGGTTGTTTGGAGCCTGGTCACCAACCCGGCCGCCCAAAGCAACGGAACATTATACGTGACACTTCCGCCCACCAACGCCGCCGAGCAATTCTTTCGCCTGATGGCCCATTGAACCGGCGTGGGATGGGGGCGTCAGTACGCGCTGAAGGAACGCATCTGCCATTCGTCGAGCAAGTCGGGCGGCAGTTCGCGCAGGAACCTGGAGGGTTCCTGCATCAGTTCGCCCGCGTTGCCAAAGGAGAGGCGCAGCAAGGGATACGTCAAATATAATTCATCGCGCGCGCGGGTCACGGCGACGTAAAAAAGGCGGCGCTCCTCTTCTTCGCCCTCCTCCGATTCCATCGAACGGGCCGAGGGGAACAGGCCGTCGCAGAGCATGATGATGAAGACCACGTCGAACTCCAGGCCCTTGGCCTGGTGGACTGTCGAAAGGCGGATGGCTTCGTCGTCGCGCCGGCCCGGGGCGGCGGCGTCGGCTTCGACGGTGGTTTGCAGGGCCAGTTGGGTGAGGAAATTCTCGACGGTTTGGAACTGGGTGGCGAAGGCGGCCAGTTGCTCGATGTCGTCCTGGCGGGCGCGGAAGTTGGGGTATTGGTCCTGGAGGTACTCCTCGTATCCGGCTTCCATGACAAGCTCAATCATGCGGGAGGGGCTGGAGCGGATTTCCGGCGCCTCCAACTGCGCGATCGTGGCCGTGAATTGGGCCCATCCCACGGCGGACTTTTTGGGAACGGCGGCGGTGATGCTTTGCAGCGCCGGGGCCAGGGCGGGGCCGGAGGCGGCGGCGCGGAAGGCGGTCCAGAGTTTGTCGGCGGATTTGCCGCCGACGCCGTTGAGGAGGCGGACGATGCGTTTGAAAGCCAGTTCGTCGCGGGGATTGGCGATGAATTTGACGTACGCGGCGACGTCTTTGATGTGGGCTTGTTCAAAGAAACGGATGCCGCTGGTGATCTCAAAAGGGATGTTGCGGCGGGTCAGTTCCAGTTGCAATTCCAAGGCATGGAAATGGGAGCGGTAGAGCACGGCCATTTTGTTCAAGGCCCGCCCCTCCTCGCGCAATTCCAGAACGCGCTGGGCGACGAAGGCGGCCTGCTCGGCGCCGGTTTGGCAGGGGGCCAGGACGGGCTTGAGGCCCGGGCGGCGCTGGGCGGTTAATTTCTTGGGGAATTGATGGACGTTGGCGGCAATGGCGGCGTTGGCCAGGCTGAGAATCTCCGGGGTGCTGCGGTAATTGGTTTCGATGTGATAGATGGCGGCGCGGGGGTATCGCTTGGGAAATTGGAGGATGTTCTCAAAATGGGCGCCGCGCCAGGAATAGATGCTTTGGGAATCATCGCCCACCACCATCACATTATGGTGGCGCGCGGCCAGCAGATCGATCAACGCGCCCTGGATTTTGTTGGTGTCCTGGTATTCATCAACCAGGATGAACTGGAAGCGGCGCTGCTGTTCCTGGAGCACCTCGGCTCGCTCGCGCAAGAGGCGGAGCCAAAGGACGAGCAAATCGTCAAAATCCATCAGGTTGGCGGCCTTCTTGCGGGCGGCGTAGGCCTCGCGCACCTGGGCGATGCGCGGGGCCAGGGAGGAGAAATAGTCGAATTGGCGGCGCACCACGGCTTCGACCGTTTCGTCCTTGTTGGCGGCCAGGGAAAATATATCTGACAGGACATCGGCCTTGGGAAAACGGCCCGCCTTGGGGTCGATTTCCATTTCACCCAGGCAGGCCCCGAGCAAATCCCGCGCGTCTTCGCGGTCCAAAATGGAGAAATCGGCCTCATACCCCAGCAAGGCGGCGTGGCGGCGGAGGACGCGGGCGCCGATGGAATGAAAGGTGCCGCCCCACAGGCGGGAAATCTCCCCGCCCAACAGGGAGGCGACGCGACCCATCATTTCCCGGGCCGCCTTGTTGGTAAAAGTCAATAATAGGATGCGGTCGGGGGGAACGCCCTGCTCCAGGAGAAAGGCGGCGCGGTAGGTCAAGGCGCGGGTTTTGCCGGAGCCGGCGCCGGCGATGACCAGCGCGGGGCCGGGCGGGGCGGTGACGGCGGCGTGCTGCTGGGCGTTCAACTCGCCGGCATAGTCAATGCGCAAATTGAGCGGCGAGCGGAACGGCTTCAAAACGTATTGGCGCGACATGCGAAAAGAGGCGGTGTGCGAGGCGGGGCCGGTTGCGGGAAGGTCAGACCCTGGCGCGCCGCAGCCGGGCCATGTTGGCTTCGACGCGTTCGAGGTAAGGATTGGGGCCGTCGGGATAGGGGTCGTTGAGGCACTTGTAGAGGCCGAGGAAATCGCGGTTTATCTTGGTCTTGACATAATTGTCCCAGAAGAGCGGCGTTTTTTGGATGAGGTCCTCGGCGCTGGAAAAGAAGCCGCCGAGCCTCATTTTGCCGTCGGTGCCGTGGTGGGCGGCTTCGGCGAACTCCAGATACAGAACGGGCAATTTATCCACGTAATCGAGGGCGGCCATCTGGCCGAGCAAATCGGCCGTGCCGAGGGCGTAACCAACGAACCGCTCGGCCTGGTCCTGGAATTTGATCGTGTCCAGTTTGACGTTGACGCCGGTGCAGCGGATCATGTTTTGGACGGCCAGGATGTCCTCCACGGGGAAGTCCTTGCCCAGCATGAGTTCGCCGGCGAATTCAACGCTGCGATCGACATGAATCAAGGTGTATTTGGCGCCCGTGCCCTCGGCATCATCGCGCCGCTTGAGGTAGCCCGTATCATGGGCGAGCATGGCGAGCATACCCAGTTCGAAGAGGCGCTGGGTCAAGCGGGGCTCGAGGCCCAGGGCGTGCCGGCGGCGCAGCAGGCGGGCCATGCAAAGTATCCCCTGCAAGGTGTGCTCCAGATCGTGATAATGGGCGTCGATGGGCAGGTAATCCCGATAATGCCCCGAAAACCAGGAGACGGCCCAGTCGAAGATCATCGGAATATACTTGCGGTTTCCCTGCGGGAACATCTCGACATACGCCTCTTGGACGGCGGCCTGGACGGAAGCCGGCTCACGCGTGTTGACTGCATCCCGCATAGAAAATAAAACATGAACCGCTTTGGCGCGAATTGCAACAATTTGCCGCGCCAAAATGCAAGTGGCAGCAAAGGATCGCAAATATCAGCAATTGCTGGGGTTTTTGAGGGTTTTTGGTCTTTGGGGTGGGTCAAAATGACGCACACGGTTGGCCGCAACCTTACGCCCCTTATCCTGGACCCCGTGCAGGCGCAGAACACGCCGAGAAGGGCAAGTCTTGACTGGGCACCTTGACTTGGCCCGGCTTCGCTGCGATAGAACTTGCGGCAAAGGGTCGCAAATAGCAGCAATCATTGGCTTTTTTGAGGATTTTTGGGGCTGAGCTAATCCAAAAAGGCAGGCTCGCGCAGAAAACGCCGAGGGCGCGGAGAAGGGCAAGCCTTGACTTGAGGGGAACCTTGACTTGGAACGGGGTCACCTTGACTCACCTTGACTTCTTCTTGACTTGAAAGGAAGGGATTAGGATTACGATTAGGATTAAGATCCTGATTATGAGGAAGATGCAGATCAATCAGCGATACCTTGACTCACCTTCACCCAACCTTGACTCGCCTTGACTGGCTTTAACGTTAACGCTGCTGACTCAATTCTTGGTGCTTAAATCCTCTGAGGTTGCTCGCATAGCGGGCGAACGGCGGACGTTTGCAGATATGTCAAAGAACCCGCCTTCGCCAAAGCTCCGGCGAGGCAGGCAAGGCAGCCCGCCCGGTTTCAATGTCCCACATTATACTGGGACTTGCAAGTCTTTTTTTTGAAGATTTCTTGGAGTTGGCCGCAAAGAGCGCAGAAAACACAAAGGTGATGGATTGGCAAAGGCGCAAACCATTGATGGAGAGGAGGGTAAGCGAAATACGCCAACTATATCAAGGCCTCGCTGCATATAATCTTGGGAACTGGCCGCTGCGTGGTGTGCAAACTCCGGCGGTCAACCGAATCACGGAGATTATGCTGGTCGTAAATTCGAGCGAGCGCCTTTAACAATGGCTCGCCGCTCACTCCGTTGCGCCGGAGAAGCGGGCGCACCGGGGTTCGGATCATCGGTCCACTTCGGCGCCTTGTCCGGGCGGGAAATGGAAGGCCCGCCCATCGGGGTTTTGCCGAAATGTGGAACGGGACCAAGAAAGTTTAAACACCGCGCTGATGGTCATCGTCAAAGGCGTTGATTATGAACGCGTTGTTGAAACCCCACACCAAGAAATGGTTCGCCGCCTTCGCAAAATGGAATCCGTGGCAGGCGGCGCTGACGTTTAACATTGTCAAATCCGCAAGGAGCGCGGCCGTTTGCTCGTATTGCGGCGTCAAGCGGGTTCGGGATTACCTCGTTGTCAATACGAGACTTGAAAATGAAAGGTCCGCCCTCTTCCGTCTGTGCGAGGACTGCGCCCTGAGCCGCCAGAAGAATTTCGGAGAGAAGACTGTGCCTCTCATGGCGTGAAGCCGTTCCTCATCATCTGAGGCTCAACCCAACGGAGCAAAGAGAACTTCCAAATCTTCCGCCGTCAGTTGCGGCATGTCTTTGCGGTTGTCGTCCATCAATCCTGCCACCAGGTCGCGCTTGCGCTTTTGCAGGGCGAGAATTTTTTCCTCGACGGTTCCCAGGGTGATGAGCTTGTAAACGAAAACCGATTTGGTCTGGCCAATGCGATGGGCGCGGTCGGTGGCCTGGTTCTCGACGGCCGGATTCCACCACGGATCGTAATGAATGACCGTGTCCGCCGCCGTCAGGTTCAGGCCGGTGCCGCCCGCTTTGAGGCTGATCAAAAACAAGGGGGCTTTCCCGCTTTGAAAATGCTCGATCGGCGTGGCCCGGTCGGTCGTTTCGCCGGTCAGGATGACGTACGGGATCGATTCCCTGGCCAATTCCTCCTGAATCAATGCCAGCATGCTGGTGAATTGGGAGAACAACAGTATCCGGCGGCCTTCGGCCAGCATCTCCGGCACCAGGTCCAGCAGCAGTTCCAGTTTGGCCGATTCGCTCACCGCGCGGGCGGCGTCCAGCTTGACCAGGCGCGGGTCGCAGCAGACCTGGCGCAGCTTGAGCAATGCATCAAGTATAATTATATGCGCGCGAGACAGCCCCTTGCTCCGCACCTCGGCCTGGACCCGCTCGTGCATGGCAAGCCGGATGGTCTCGTAAAGGTCGCGTTGCGCGCCGTCCAGTTCCACGTTCTGGGTGATCTCGGTTTTGGGCGGCAGCTCGGTCGCCACTTCCTCCTTGCGCCGCCGAAGCACGAATGGGGCGATGCGCCGGGCCAGCATCTGCCGCCGGTCTTTGTCGCCTCCCTTTTCAATCGGGTTGCGGAAGAGGCGGCGGAAGCGCACCTCGTCGCCAAGAAAGCCGGGGAGGAGGAAATTGAATTGCGACCACAACTCGCCAAGGTGGTTTTCCATCGGTGTGCCGGTCAGGCAGAGGTGATGGCGGGCGCGCAATTGGCAGACGATCTGGGCGTATTTGGTTTTGGGGTTTTTGATGTATTGCGCTTCGTCAAGAATCACCAGGTGGAACTCCTCCTTGAGCAAAACGGCCTCGTCACGCGGCAGCAACGGGTAGGAGGTGACAATCATGTCGTACTCGCCCAGTTTCTCGAAATGTTCCTTGCGGTCCTGGCCGTGAAGAACCAGCAGCTTGAGGGCGGGGGCGAACCGCTCGGTTTCCTGCCGCCAGTTGGTCATCAGGCTGGTGGGGGCGACGACCAGGCTGGGGCGGTCGGCGCGTCCGCTCTTTTTCTCCTCCAACAGATGAGCCAGCGCCTGGACCGTTTTGCCCAGGCCCATGTCGTCGGCGAGAATGCCGGCCAGTTCATACTCCCGGAGGAATTGCAGCCAGTTTAACCCCTCCTGCTGGTAGCCGCGCAGGATGGCTTGCAAACCCTCTGGCGGAGCCACGGCGCGAATGGAGCGGAAATCCCGTAACTTCTCATTGAGATGGCGCAAGGTGTCGCCCCCGAGCCAGCGCCACGAGTCGGCCCCGGTCGTGCCCGACAACTCCGCCGCCCGCAGCCGGTTCAATCGCAGCCGGCCATTCTCGTCGAGGGCTTTCGGCTCGAAAAGATCCAGCAGGACGCTGAGCATGATTTTGAGCCGGGGCACCGGAAAGGGCAGGCGCCGGCCATCGGGCATCGGCACCAACAGCATCCCCTTGTCATCCAGTTGCGAGAGCGCCCCTGGCCCGAACAGGTCCGGGTTCGCCGCAAAGTGCTCCATGAGGATGGGCAGCAAGTTGACCTTTTGTCCGTCCACTTGCACGCCGATTTCGGCGTTGAACCAATCCGCTCCCGCGCCGGGCTGGGCGTCGGCGTACCACTCTTGCGGTTCGGCGATGCGGAAGGCAAAGGACGGGTCGATCTCCACGCGCCAGCCCTGCTGCAACAGCTTGGGAAGATGTCGCACCATGAAATCCATCCATTGGCCGTCCTCATCGAATGTCAACTCATCGGCCAGGTTGTGATGCCTGATGTAATAGACTTCTTCGGCGGAAATGAACCCGATGTTCTCCAATCGCCGCAGTGCCACCCGCTCGAGCTGGATGTCCCGGGTGATCCGGCGCAAGCGGCTGTTTTCGAACAGGTCGATCACCGCCTCGCGGCTGTGAGGCGAAACCGGCGAGCCGGAGTAGGCGAATTCCAAATGCGCCAAGTGCATCTGCTCCGGCTCGTCCCGGTCGAAGTAGGTGTACATCTTCGGACGGTTCGCGGTGAACAAGCGCAGGCACGGGACGGGGGGTATTGACCCAATGATCTCGACCTCGATTTTGGCCGGAAGGGGCAGCGCCCCAAGCTGGCAGCCGGGCAAATGCTCGGAGAGCAACACCGCCTGGTCCGGCGCCAGCCTCGGGGCAAAGAGCCACTCGGCCGCCACTTCCTCCGGCAGGCCCGTCTCCAGCGGCCCGCACATTCCCTCCTTCTCATCGACATACCACGGCGGACAGAAAGGCAGGATGGCGGCCGGCGGCGTCACTTCCAAACCCGGCTCCTGCCAGCCCCGCTCGTCGGTGCGCCACACCGGCTTGGCAGCGCGGGCGGGGCCGGCGGTGAGCACCGGGTTCTTGATGCCCAACCCGCGCCAATAGCAACGGCCCGTGGCCACGATTTCCGGCAGCAATTCCACCCCCATCTTGCCCTTTAATTCCGCCCCGTAAAACTGGTTGTCGGCCTGGAGCAAGTAGATTTTGCGCGCCAGTATCCGGTCGGACGCAAGCACGGCGCCGCCCAAGTCCGAATTAATGATATTCGTCAAATAGATTTGCGATTTCGACTTGATCGCGCCGGTGGACACCTGCCGGCCTTGATAGAATTCCACGGCGATCGCCCGCCGGGCCTTGGCCGGTTTGAGGACATAGAACAGGCGAATGCTCTGCTCCGGCGCGTAAGCCTCGACAGCCCCGGCGCGCGTTCCCTTTGTAATCCGTTCCAGCCAGGCCTGCCAATCAGGGGACAACTCGGCCCGTGGCGTCGCTGCCGCCCCCGGCAACGGCACGATATTGGAGGGCGCGCCGGTCCCCTCATCCCACGTGCTGGCGACCAAAATCGCCGCGTAGATGTGCTTGCAGTTCTCGATCACCGGACAGGTGCAGGAGCCGTGCAAAAACGGCGCGCCCGACTGCACTCCGCATTCGACACGCACCTCGTAGGGCGCCAGAGCGGAGCCTTGCACTTCGGCGACGATCTCGCACCTGGCCCCGCGCTCGGTGGCGTCGCAAGAGATAATGCGGCAACGGGCTTTCAACTGCTCGCCCTTCGCCCGTGTTCCCGGGTGGAACTTGCGCTCGCAAAGGCCGATAAACTTTGGTGAATTAAGACCGTACATGGGCCGGATATTCGGCGGTTGGGATTTGTTTCAACTCGCCCCGGCCGCGCGGAATTCGTCGGCGTGATACGAGCTGCGCACCATCGGGCCGCTGGCCACGTGGACGAACCCCATCGCCCGCGCCGCCTCCCCGTAGCGGGCGAACGTTTCCGGCGCAATGAATTCCACCACCGGCAAATGCCGCAAGGTCGGCTGCAAATACTGGCCAAGGGTGAGAATGTCGCATCCCGCCCGGCGCAGGTCGCCCAGCGCCTGGATTAGTTCCTCCTCACTTTCCCCCAGGCCGAGCATCAGGCCCGATTTGGTGTGGATGGAGTCGCCGCGCCAATTCTTGACCTTCCCCAGGACGCTCAGCGATCTGTCGTAAGTCGCCCGATGCCGGACCGCCGGTGTCAGGCGCCGCACCGTTTCCAGATTGTGATTGTAGATGTGCGGATGGGCGGCCAGGACGGCGCGGATCGATTCATCACGATCCAGAAAATCGGGCACCAGCACTTCGATTACGATGCCGGGATTTAACTCGCGCACCTTCTCAATCGTCCGGCGGAAATGTTCCGCGCCCCCGTCGGCCAGATCATCGCGGGCGACCGCCGTGATCACGACATATTTCAGGCCCATGCGGCGGGTGGCTTCGGCGACGCGGCCCGGTTCATCGGATTCCAGCGGGAGAGGTTTGGCGGTTTTGACCGCGCAAAAGCCGCAGGCGCGCGTGCAATGATCGCCGGCGATCATGAAAGTGGCGGTGTTTTTGCTCCAGCATTCCCACTGATTGGGGCACTGGGCGCTTTGGCAGACGGTGTGCAGTTTCAATTCCTCCAGCAGCGCGCGCGTGCGGCTGAAGCTTTGCCCCGTCGGCAACTGGAACCGGAGCCAATCTGGCAGGCGGCGGCGCGCGGCCGCGGGGCTATCGGCGGTATTAGCTGGAGCGTTCATCGTTCATTCAAATCGCTTCCAGAATTCTGCCAATTGATCCGTGTCGAAGTCAGCCAAAATCTCTCCATTCACCTCGATCACTGGCGCCAATGTCTGGCCGGAGAGCGCGAGCATTTCCTTGCGGGCGGCGGGTTGCGCGCTCACGTCGAGGGTTTCGTAAGCGACGCCGCGGCTCTCCAGCCATTCGGCGGCTGCGCGGCACCAGCCGCACCACGGTTTGACAAAAAGGCGGACCGATCTCGGTTTCATGCAACGACCTTAAACGACAATGCACCGGCAATCCAGCAACAACACATCACAACACAGCGACACACCCGGGTCCGATTTTGCGGTGCCTGCCGCGGAGCGCCATTTTTGTGCGATACCAAACTTTGTCCCAGGTGGGTCAAAGTTTTGCATTGCCATCGCAGCCAGTTTTTGACCATTATTTCGCCATGAAACCCAAGACTGAGGAGTTTCTTTACTTCCTGCTATGGTCGGGCGACAGACTGGCAAACCCGACGTTTCGCAATTTGACCGACTCTTACGAGAGTTGGGCCTACCGCAACGGTTTGTTGCGCCAAATCGGATCGCTGGAAAAACAACAGCTTGTGGAACGCGACCCGACCGCGCCGGACGACCGAATCTATCGCCTGACCCGACCGGGCCGCCTGCACGCCCTCGGCGGACGAGACCCGCAAGCACAGTGGGCGCGCACCTGGGACGGACGCTGGCGGTTGGTGTTGTTCGACATTCCCACGGCGCAGGACGGCTTCCGCCAACAGTTGCGACGGCGCCTGGCGGAAGCCGGGTGCGGCTGTCTTCAAGGCAGCGTTTGGGTGACGCCGGATTCAATGGAGCACGATCGCCAGCGGCTGGCCGGCGCAAAGATCAACGTCAAGTCTCTCATTCTCGTCGAGGGGCGGCCCTGCTCCGGCGAATCGGATGCGCAGATCGTGGCCGGAGCCTGGGATTTTGAGAGAATCAATCGCCGCTACCAGCACGTCTTGAAAATCCTGCGGGAGCGGCCCGCCGGAAGCCTGTCAAGTGAAACAGAGGCCAGGGCGCTGCGGAACTGGGCGGCGGCGGAGCGCGAGGCTTGGGGGCGGGCGGTGCGTTCGGATCCGTTGCTGCCGGAAAGAATTCTGCCGCCGGGATACCTGGGAAAGGAGGCCTGGCGGCAACGAATCGACGCGTTGCGCGAGGCCGGCCGGCAATTGCGAACTTTCCAGTGGTCCAAACCGGCTCCCAAACTTTGTCCCAGGTGAGTCAAAGTTTTGCAGGCGTTTTCAAGATTGACGTTTCCGTCCGACTGGGCATCCTTTGATGCTATGAGAGCAAGATTTGTTGTGTTCGCGGCGGCACTCTGCGCCTGCCTCACCGTTTCCGCCCAGGATTGGGCGAGGGTAAAATTGGAAAAATCTCCCCGCCACGCGGAGTGGGTTGAGGTCAAAAACGGCGCGCGCACCGTCCGCTGTTTTGTCGTTTATCCCGAGGTCAAGGACCCGGCGCCCGCCGTCCTCGTCATTCACGAAATCTTCGGCCTGACCGATTGGGCGCGCTCGGCGGCTGACCAAGTGGCCGCCGCGGGCTACGTTGCCATCGCCCCGGACCTCCTCTCTGGCGCGGCGCCCAACGGCGGCGGCTCCAGCGATTTTTCGGGCACTGACGCCGCGATGAGCGCTGTCTCCAAACTGCCGGCCAATCAAGTGACAGGCGATCTCAACGCCGCGGCCGATTACGTCAAGACCCTGCCCGCGGTCAACGGCAAGCTGGCTGTGGCCGGTTTTTGCTGGGGCGGCGGTCAGTCCTTCCGCTTCGCCTGCAACCGGCCGGACCTGAAGGCGGCGTTTGTTTTTTACGGCCCGCCGCCGGACGCCACTCAAATGGAGAAGATCAAATGTCCGGTGTACGGTTTCTATGGCGGCAACGACGCCCGCATCAGCGCGACGATTCCGAACACGGAAAAGCTCATGAAAGCCGCGGGCAAGATTTACGAGCCGGTGACCTACGAGGGCGCCGGGCATGGCTTCATGCGCGCGGGCGAGCAGCCGGACGCGCAGCCTGACAACAAGAAAGCGCGCGACCAGGCCTGGGAACGTTGGAAGTCTTTGCTGGGCAAACTCTAGAAAGAGTAAATGCGCCGCGCCAGGCTGCGCCGTAATGCCCGAACAGTGAGCCAGACGAATGCGGCGTTGCCGAGAACGATGCCCGCGATGACTGCCTGAATTAATTGCGCTGGCTCGCCATACGCAGGAATCACAAGCACCCAGAACGCGGTCACCCCGGCGATGGGCGCCAGCAGGAGCGTCAGCCAGGTATAAACCGTTGCCAGCACCAAATTCTTGACACGAAGGGCGAAGAAAGTCGCGAAGATGGGCAGCGTCAAAAAGCCGATGATGATTGCCCAATCCCTGGCCGGCGTGTCGAAGATCAGGGTGCGCATCCACCACAGCCGCACGCTGACGTAGCCCATATTTGGCGGCCGATAACCGAACCAGGACTTAAAGTTGTTCCAATGGCTGCCCATGCCCAGATACGTTTGAGTCGTGTAGTAACAGCCGGCCAGGAGCAATGCCGCGGGGAGGAATTGCTTCCACAGGCCCCAGACGCGGCCGAATATAATCTGATTGACAGAGAGCGGGGTGACCAGCATCAATTCCAGCGCGCCGCTCCTCTTTTCCTGCAGGAAACCGTTGACTCCGGCATACGTGTAAGCAGCGGCCAAGACAACGAGCAGCCTCCATTCCCACTGCTCGATCATGAAGGGGTTTGCTCCGTCGGTCACCGCGCATTCGAGCAGCACGAAGGCCAGGCAAAGACCCCACTTGGTCAGCCTTGCCTTCCATGAGTATTGTTGCAGCCAAGCCACCGGGTTTCGCTCCATCGTGCGCCGCATGCTCCGGGCAAAGGCGCGCTGAAAGATCGGCGTGCAGAAGCGTTTGACCCAGCTTTGCTGTCGCACCGATGGCCCCTTGTCCCTCCACGCGCGTTCGACGCAATAGCCGGCAAAACGGATCGCCCCCCAAAGGACCAGCAGCGCCATCAATACGCCTTCCAGCAAGCGGCTGAGCCACATCCCACCGGCTCCGGGAGGAAACAGGAAGGCCGGTCCCCAAGGACCAAACGAACCGTAATTTATCGGTGGGCCAAATCGCGGCCTCACGATAGTTCCAGGTCCAACAGGTATGAAGGTGCGACCGATTTGCACCGTATAATACGCATTCCACCACCGCTCCTGGTGCAGCGCGACCACCAACGCCGCGGCAATCGCAAACGCCAGAACAAACGCCGTCGCCCGCTTTTCCGTAACGGAAGACGCGACGATTCCCGCCGCCAGACAGATCATTCCCGCGCACAATTCCGAGGTCAGGCAACCGGCGATGTTCATCCACCCCACCCCGCCGGCCAGAAACGGAATCGTCAGCACCGGCAGCACCGCCAGCCACAGCGTCAGCGCCTTGAGCACCTGCGCCAGGACCTTGCCAACAACAATTTCCCACGCCCGCAGCGGCGTCAAGAATAGCAATCCCAGCGTTCCCTCCCGCCTCTCCCGCGCGATGCAATCGGCGGTCAGGGCCGGCACGACGCAGAAGATCATTGCCAGCACAAGCCGGTGAAGACTCATAAAGAGGCGTATACCCGCCACGGACGCGGGAACATCCCAACTCTCCGCCCAAAACACAATCACCGCGCCGATTCCCCCGCCCACGCGCAGCCAATGGTTGAACGGACGCCTTGCGCCGTCGCGCAATTCCCGCTGCACCACCGGCCAGATTCCGCCGCCAAACATGGAGCGCCCTTCCCGCGTTTTACTGCGTCTCGCCGCGCGTGACGCGCAGGAACACCTCTTCCAATCCCAGTTCATCCTCCCACAGGCCCGTGATTTTGATCCCCGCCCGCACCAGCGCCTCCGGCAGAAACGACGGATCGACGTCGTGATTGGCCAGAGTCACTTTGACCTGGCCGTCCACCGCCACCGCTTGGGACACCTCCGGCCGCGCCTTGAGCAGGGCGATGGCCGGGGCGCAATCGCCGCGAACGACAACCCAATAAACCAGGCCGGTGGACATCTGGTCGCGCACCCCTTGGACCGGCCCGCTGTAAATCAATCTGCCTTTTTCGATGATGGCGACGCGATTGCAGAGGGTTTGCAACTCGCTCAGGATATGCGAGGAAATGATGATCGTTTTGCCCAGCCGCTGGAGTTCCTGCAAAATGGCCATCATTTCGATGCGCGCCCGCGGGTCAAGCCCGCTGGCCGGCTCGTCCAGCAGCAGCACTTTGGGATCGTGAATGAGCACGCGCGCCAGGCCCAATCGCTGCTGCATGCCCCGGCTGAGGGCGCCGATGATCGCGCCCCGTTTCTCGGTCAATCCCACCAGTTCCAATACGTCGTTGACCGTCTTCTCCCGCTGGGCCGTTGGAATCTTGTAGCACGCCCCGAAAAAATCCAGGTACTCCGTCACCTCCATGTCCTTATAGACGCCGAAAAAGTCCGGCATATAACCGATGACATGGCGCACCGCGTCGGCCTGCCGGATGACGTCGTTGCCCAGGATTCTGGCGGTGCCGGAGGAGGGGGCCAGGAAGGTGGCCAGGATGCGCAGCGTGGTGGTTTTGCCGGCGCCGTTGGAACCGATGAAGCCAAACAAATCGCCGGGCTGGACGGCCAAATTGAGGGAATCAAGCGCGGTGATCGCGCCAAAAACGCGGGTCAAATTGACGGTTTCCACAGCCGGAATGGGTGGTGCGTCCATAAGCGGTCTTCAGGTTTGAGGTTTCATGCTGTCAATTCAATTTAACCGGCGTCACCAGCCGCAGCAGCGTGTCGCGGTGGGTTCGCCGGGGCTGGAACTGGTTCAACTGGGTCGTCAGCGAGTGGCCCGCGTCCCACGCCAGCAGAATGGCGTGCGTGTCGCCGGCGAAGCGGCCGAGGTCAAGACTTGCGGGCGCCGTAAAACTATTCCAATTCCAGTTCTGCGGACCTTCGCCGGGATCCAGGTAAGAGAGAAACGAAGCCGCCATCGCCCCCGCCGGCACGTCGCCAATGGCGCTGGCGTTGTTGCCGAAGCTGCTGTGGCGGGCCTGGACCGCGGCGTTAAAGCCCCCTCCGTACCGCCGGACCATTTCGGCAACCGGCGTGCCGTCCTTGGAGTCAACCGTAACGGTTTTGCTCGCCCCCGCCGCCAGCGGGCCGACGTCATAGACTTTCCCTCCCAGGACCGCGCGCGCCACCGGCAGCGGGCGGTCCAGTTTATTCTGAATGCTCACCTTCCACGATGACCCCTGGCGGCTGGCTTTCATGTCCAGCGGCAGGGCCGAGGGCTGGAACCAGTCGTTGACAAAAAGCTGGCTCGTCCAGACCGGCACGAACGCGTCCGCCTCAAAATTATTGCCCGTCTGTTCGACGACCGCGTGGCTGCTTTCCTGGTTGCCGCCAAAGTTTCCAAGATACTCGCCGCGCAAGGCGGCGAATTTCTGCTGGCCCGCCAACGGGTAATGGGCGTTGTTGGGCGAATAAATGGAAACGTAGGTCTGCCCGCGCAACACCGCCCGCTCCCCGTCGGGCAAAACGTCGATCACGCTCAACTCATTCCATTCCAGTTCCCCCGCGCGGAGATGGAAGCCAATATAATAGATCAGCGCCGAGAAGATCACGACGTAACACGGAAAGGTCACCCAGGTGAGCATTTGCCGGTTGATTTTTTTGAGCCAATAATGGTCCAGCGGCCCGATCACCACCAGATACGCCGCCAACAGCGCCAGCAACCAGCCCAACGGCAGTTTGCGCACTTGTTTGCTGTCTATCATTGCCCCAAATATCCCGTCGCTGCTGTAGCGCGATACCCGTCCCATCCCATTGAGTCCCTGAAACGCGTTTGCCGGGATGCCCGCCACTCCCGCCCAGAACCACACCCGGTTTTTCCACGAGACAAACGGCTCCCGTTCCGGACTGAACAGCAGGACGGTGATCTTTCCCCGCCCGCGGTCGCCCTCAATCGCCAGCGGTGTGGATTCCCCGCCGATGACGATTTTCCCATCGCCCCGCGGCGCGCCCGCGACCACCGGCAGCGGCAAGGAGGCGAATTGCGCGTCGTCGGCCGAATTGTCCCTTTGGCTGTAATCCGGCCCCCAGGGTTTTGGGGCGGGCGACCGGTTGGGGCGGTTGGGCGGGCCGCTGGTAAAGGTTGTGGCGGCCCTTTGCGCCCAGAGCTGCAAGCCGTCGTGCGCGTTCAAGATGGTGGTCGAGGCCAGCTCGCACGGCAGCAAGTCCCGCAGCCAGGGCGTGGCGTTGACATCGCTCAATTGCTCCACTCCGACCACCAGGTGCCCGCCCCCCTCCAACCACGCCATCAGCGCGTTGCATTGGCCCAGGCTCAGGTCCGCCGCCTTCTCCGAATTGAGGTAGAGCAGATTGATCCCTTCCAGCGCCAGCGGGTTATCCGGAAAAAGCGCCGTTTGCAGCCGCGCGGCCGAATACCTCGTGTCCCGACCACCCAGGCCGGGCACGACGGCCACGTCGGGAAACACCGGCAGGCCCGACATCGTGCGAGCCAGGCCGGCCACCAGCGGCAGGTCGTTTCTGACCGGCCGGCCCAATTGCAGGTTCTGCTCCGCGCGCACTTGTCCATGTTCGTCCAGCAGCCGCACGTTCCACTCCCGCGCCGTCGAAAAAACCGGGATGAACACCCGTTTGCGCGTATTGGTGGGCAAATCCAGCGCCAGCCGGCGCACCTGGCCGCGTCCGAAATCCTCCGCCGCCACCTCGATGACCGCATTGAAGGGCGGTCCGTCATTGTGCAACTCGCAGGTGATCGGAAACCAGCTCCGCTGCGGCAACACATCGTCGTAACCCAGGAAGGCGTCGAACTGCAGCGCGCCTCCCGCGCGAACCGCGCCGAGGAAAAGCGCCGCTGCCAGGGTCAATGCCGCGCGCCAAAAAACGAAGCCGGCCGGTGACATGACCTTCTTTGGCGTCATCTGTTGCGTAACTGCCGCAGTTATAGTGGAACGCCCGCGAAAGCAAAGTCAAATATGGCGTGTTCCAAACGCAAGCCCGCATGACAAAAACCTTCCTTTTAAGCAAAGCACTGGACAAAATGGGACGGCAGGAGTATCAAGCAGACCGATCCGTGGGTTCAGGGTTTTATTGGCCATGCAAAACATCCTTTCGTCAGTTGATGGGCTTCCCATTCGCAAAAGCGGCGAATGGGCAAAGCGCAAGCATCATTACCTCAGAAATTACTGCGGCATAACCACCGTCTCCATGCGGAAGAAGTTCAGGCTGGTATATCTGGATGTCATGGCAGGACCGGGACGTTGCAAAATTGAAGAGACAAATGAAGAATCTCCGGGTTCGCCTTTGATTGCGCTGGATCATGATTTCGTGGAATACATTTTCATCGAGGAGGAACCGGAACTGGTGAATGCCTTGCGACAACGCATCGCAAACCATCCAAAGGCGGGCAGAATCACGGTAATTCCTGAAAACTGGGTCAGAGTCGCGGACTCAGGGCGGCTGAAATTTGACGCCTCCACCCTTGTCGTCGCCTTCATTGATCCGACCGGAATTTCGCAGGTGCCGCTGTCCGCCATGAGAATACTCGCGAAGAATCCCCGCATAGACTTGTTGGTCACCATTCAGTATCGCCTCGGCATCGTTTGGAACGTGCCGCAATATCTGAAAGCCAAAAGCAATCAAACCGCCCTCGATAATTTTCTGGATGATCCAAGCTGGCGCGAATGGGAGAACAAGGACGCCAGTGGGTTTGGCCGCCGAGCCGTCGAATTCTTCTGTGATAAATTCCAGAGGGAAGAAGGCTTCATCGGGACGCGCCATGTTGCAATTCCTGAAAACAACGCTCTATATCGCTTCACGTTGTTCAGCCGCCATCCACTTGGCGAAAGTTTCTGGCTGAAAATCTTGAAGATCGACGAAAAAGGCCAGCGGCAGTTGTTTTGAAAAAGATTCGCCTTGGACAGCTTTTGTCCTATCGTTTGTGAGAGATTATTTCTGATGAGCGCTAATTCAAAAATTGAATGGACGGATGCGACGTGGAATCCGGTTCGTGGTTGCTCCAAGGTCAGCCCGGGCTGCCTGCATTGCTACGCCGAGACGTTTGCCGAACGCTTTCGCGGCGTGCCCGGCCATCCGTTTGAATTTGGCTTTGATCTACGCCTTGTGCCGGAAAAACTTGGCGACCCCCTGCGCTGGTCAACGTCGCGGAAGATTTTTGTGAATTCCATGAGCGACCTGTTCCACGAAAAGGTGCCGGACCAATACATTACCAAAGTTGCGCGCGTGATGAATGCCGCCAACTGGCACACGTATCAAATTCTCACCAAGCGCGCGGAGCGAATGCAAAAGATGTTAAAAGGCAAACTGCGTTTTGCGGCGGAGCAGCCGCATATCTGGTGGGGCGTGAGCGTGGAAAACCGCCAGCACGGCCTGCCACGCGTGGATTTGCTCCGCGACTCGCCGGCGCAGGTCCGTTTCCTTTCCATCGAGCCGCTGCTGGAACATCTGGGCCCGCTTAATTTGAAAGACATCAATTGGGTCATCGTCGGCGGCGAAAGCGGGCCGGGCGCGCGGCCAATGGACATCCGCTGGGTGCGGGACATCCGTGCGCAATGCCGGGGCGCGAAAGTCGCCTTCTTTTTCAAACAATGGGGTGGCGTCCGCAAATCCAAAGCCGGACGGGAACTGGACCGGCGCACGTATGATGAATTTCCGGAAAGGCGGCAATTCCCGGTTCCTGATTTGGAGTTCAGGCGAAATGCTTTGGAACGGCTGGAAGCCGAATTGCTTTAATCAAAAATTCTGGACGTGAGTCGGCGCATCATCCGGGAAATCCGCACGCATCAGCGACGGGGAGGGTTACTTAAACTCTATTACCGGGAAGCTGCATAAACTCTCTGACCATTCGGGCTTCAAAAACCGCAAGAACTGTCAAGCCATCCTCAGTCGGGTTTGATATAAATGACAACATGAACCGGCGGACCAAGCCGACAACGTTGCGCTTTTACAAGGAGCGTCTGTTGCGCGTGCTCGTCCACGTCCAGCAGCATCTTGACGAGCCATTGGCCTTGGACGAATTGGCCCGCCTGGCGTGCCTTTCCCCGTATCATTTTCACCACGTCTTTACCGGAATGACCGGCGAGTCTCTGGCCGCCCACATTCGGCGGTTGCGGCTGGAACGCGCGGCGTGGCGTCTCAAGCTCGGCACAACGCCGGTGGTGGAGATCGCCTTTGACGCCGGCTACGAAACTCACGAATCGTTCACTCGCGCCTTTCACCTCGCTTTCGGCGTGTCGCCCGCGCAATTCCGCCGGCGCAAAGGCGTGAGCGCGCTGATTGAAATCCCCTCGGGCGTGCATTACCAGGACCAACCCCCTCTGCACAGCTTTCGAACCACTAAAATCGGAGACAAATCCATGAACGTGACAGTCAAATACTTAAAGCCAATGCGCGTGGCCTTCATGCGCCACATCGGACCATATAGCGAGGTCAGTCACACTTGGGACCAATTCATGATGTTCCTTGGCAAGGAGGGCTTGCTGGGCGGCGGCAGCCAGTTCATCGGCATCTGCCACGATGATCCGGCCGTGACGCCGCCGGAT
>JBEKSF010000092.1:0-23829 GCA_049517295.1 Verrucomicrobiota bacterium | reverse complement strand
CCGGATTGAGACTGGGTCCATCCGACGACACCGAAACGACACCACCCAGTTGTCCATACGCGTTAATCCCCCCGTCAATCTTTGCAGATGTGGCTTTGAGTTTGGCTATGGCTAGGTCCGCTGTTGCCTGGACTTGCCCTTTTTGAACGTCCAGCGCCGAAATCTGCTGGCCATTGGTGAGCATTAATGCGGCGAGGTTTATCTGGTTGCTGTAAATGGCATCGGCAATTTGGGCTTTCTCCACCATCGCTGCCAAGGTGTTGGTGAGTTGAAGCGATGCAAGTAGGAGGTTGGTTTCAGCGCTTTCCACAGCCTGCCATTGCTGGTAAAGAGTCCCTGTTTCATTGAATTGCAAGCCATTGGCCGAAAGCTGGGCCACCAGCGCATCTCGGCTGTCGGGTGGCAGTACGGCGGTGTAAATGTCGGGGAAGGCTATCCCGTTGGTGCCGGTTATGGTGCCGCAAAGGTTTTGCAACTGGGATAGGTATTGATTCTGCAAATTCTGCTGGTCCGAAGCCCAATCATATTGCCGTTGCAATACCGCCACAACCTCGTTGCTGGCGCCGGCTTCCCGGGTTGCCGCGTAAGCGGTGAAAGTCCCGGCCAAATTGAGAGCAACGTCAAAAGTCGAATTTCCTGGATTGGCCAACCCGTTAAAGAAGGGAACAAAAGCCGTCGTGAACTCACCGTAATCGAGCGATGGGTCGCCGGTGGGGTCTCCGCTGGCGCCCGCGCTGAAGGTGATCCTGCCCATCACAATGGATTGGTGGAGTCGGCGCATATCGTGAAGGATGCTCTTGATCTGGCCGGCTGAACTGGTGGTGTAAAGCGGTAGATACGTTTGGAACGGACCGGCCACCACCAGCATCATTTGAATCTGGCTGACCGTGCTGTCAATATCGTTCAAAAGCGGCTGCGATGGCTGGCTGCCTGGGACGGTTGGATCGTAGAAACTGGCCATCGAACGAAGTTGAAAATCAGCCAGACTAGCCGAAGCGTACTCGCCAAGAACGCGCAGGTAATCCTCCGTGATTTGCGCCACCTGGTTGGTGACGGCACTCGACACGGACAGATTCCGACCCTCGACCAAGTCGGCGTTGAACTGGTTGGCAAGGAATTTGGGCAGGATGTTGCAGGCGCTCAGGAAATAATTCCTGGCTAGTTCGACGTCCAACGTTTCGACATTGGTGCCGTTTTGGGTCAGGCCAAGCAGGCGCGCGTAGGCCGAATAGGCCATCGCCTCAGTCCCGGACCATTCCAATGGGAGCATTTGCTCCTCCACCTGCAGGACTAAATTGGTCGCGGCAAACGTGTCAGCCGGGTTCACTTCCAGAAGCGCCTGAAATTCATAATCAGCCTGCGCGATATCGCCGCTGATATAGGTGCTGCCGGCGGACGCACTGTAAGTGGTGCCATTTGCCGGGTCGAATCCACCGGGAAATACGACGTTCCAAGCGACCGCCGGTACCGTTTCAAGACCGAATCCGTAGTTTGTATAGCGATAGGATTGGCCGCTAATCAAACTGGCGTCTGCACTATTGGCCAGATCGCTGGCCGCGTTTGGATATCCGGCCGATTGCGCCGTAATTTGCCCAATGGCCGATTCTGCCAAACACATGCCGTTTGCCTTGGGTGAATCGGTGGCCATGCCGGAATTCTCGTTGCCGCCAGACAAGATCGCACCGGCCGGCGATGCCACATTGATCAACCAGTCAGATTTGAGGAAAAGGTCCTGCCCGCGGGCCAATGTGGCATCGAATAGGCACAGAGCAAGAAAAGCCACGCAAAGGCATACGCTGGATAAAGTAGCAGGAGCTTTTTGTTTCATTGCGAGCGCACCAGGTTGAGAATGCCGGAGCCTGCGTAGGACGCCCCGGAAGCCGTCAACCCGGCAAGGCTCAGGGTGACGGGCGTCGTGAATGTCGTGCCATTGGTCTGAGTGGCGCCGAATGATAAACTGACGTTGAGGTTCCGGCCCCACGGCGTGCTGGTCACGAGGTTGGTAAAGACGTCGCCCGAGAGTTGAAAGCCGCTGGCACTGGCGTTGACGGGAACTGAAAAGGTATTGCCCAGCAGGGCGTTGCCGGTGACATCCAGCAAGGCCACCGTACTCGTGCCGGCGCCCGGTCGGAGCGCCAGTTTGACGGATTGAGAACTTGCGAACAATCCATTGGTGATCGCCAGATTGCCAACAAACACACCCAAAACGCTCTGGACAATCTGGACGGTGGCAACGCAACTGTTGGTGATGATCGTGTAAGTCTGATTCGTGATGGGCGGAGCGGAAAGGGCGATCACGATGGATCTGTCAATCTCAATGTCCGACTCGGGAACCAAAGTGATTATAATGGTTGCAGTCGTGGCGTTGCCAACATACACCTCGCCGGCCGGCTGAATATAATCCCCGGTGACGCCGCTCGAGGCGGGTACGGCCGTGCCGCTGAGTTGATACGTCAGCCACCCGGTGTAGGGCTTGCTGAACGCAACCTGGATCGAAGTGTTGGTGGAACCCACGACGACGGTGGAGCTTGAATTCGGGAAATAGGCCAGGGGCAGCGCGGCCAAATTGGTCTGCGTTTTATACACCTGCAGCCATGTAGTGGCGTAGCCGGTGGCAAGCTCATTGGCCACACCCGAAACCAAGGGATTCAGCCCGTGCTGAAGCTTCCATCCATCGGCAACGCCGTCCTGCTCGTAGGAATTGGTGCTGGTGAGCGGAAATTGTTCAACTTGGAAAAACATGGCGCCAAAAGGATTGACTGCGGGCTGGAATAGCGAGAAATCGCCTGATCCAAGCAATGCGGACTCAGGGGAGGAGTTCGTGGAAAGAGAAGATCTGCTTTGCAGGAAATAATACGAATCTAGCCGTGTTGGAAAATCAATCACGACCGCTCCATTGCTAAGAGTTGGCGGGCTGATGCTGAAATCTTGACCGAAGCAGGAAAACATGCCGCAACAACCGGCGACCAAGACCAGAAAGCAAACCCTCCAGCCCAAAGGGGATGTTGCTTCGATCCTCACGGGGCAGCGCGTGCGATTGTATGGCCCTAATTTACCTGCGTATGGATTTTTTGGGGGGCCATCTCTCATGCTTTGCATTAGTTGACGCCCAAGTGTCGCGGAAGGCAAGCTATTATCTCACCCTTTATGCAAGTAGATGTCTCACTGTTATATGACATTCTTATACCTTATACTGCATAGTGGTAAAATTAGGCTGCCTGCTCCAGTCCAAGAAGATCAGTCAAGCGAAAGGGCGCGATCAACGTGAGTTTCGGCGATGGCCGCGCCCAACGGTTCAAACTCCTCCAACGCTGGACCTTCTACTGGCGCCTCAACTGGAACCCCGCCCAAGTCATCGGCCCGTGACCGTCCGTGCCATTCCTCTGACGAACATTCCTCTGCCATTCTTGCAACGAATACCAGCCTTAATCCTCTCCCACCCCGTTTAAGGCCATCTCCGCGCTCCGCAGTGCTATCCCGAAAAGTCGTGCAATTAAAAAACGTTTTGCCACAAAGGAACGCAAAGAGCACAAGGACAGGAGCTTATATTCTTCAATTTTTGTGATCTTTGCGATCTTTCGTGGCCACTCATCTTTGGTAGCGGTTTGCCGCGCTACGACTCTGCGCGAGTCGTCCCCCGGTCCCCCCCAAAAAATCTCCAAAAATTCCGCGCTTTTTCCCCCAGTCGGTTTTTCCCCCTCGTGGTAATATGGTCAACTCCTGCGCGTGAAGGCATGCATGATGCCCTTATTGGGAATATCGCGGGTCGATCAAGCAGGCGCCCAAAACGCCCGCGCCACCCTTTTCCGTCCCCTTCTTCCCGGCGCGCCGCTTTTGCCAATTTCCCCATATAGAGTTGAAGAGATTCAACCCGCCGACCCGCCGCCCAACGGCTCCTCCTTCTCCTCAACTCCCCGCTTTGCGCTCATCACTGGGCGCTGTACCCCGCGCTATATATGTTCCATCCATCTCTCCTTCAAAGCCTTGCGTCCATCGCACCCGACGCGGGAGACCTCCGGTCCCGCATCCCGCATAAATAAGAAACTCTTATCCATCTGCGCCAGCTTTAGGACAACTGATAAACTATTAACACTATTTTTTTCTTTTCCCTCATTTTATGAACGACAGACCCCGTTTCCTACCCCCCCCTCCGTGCTCCAAACCGCTTACGGGACCCAAAGGCCCAATTACAAGTGACAAATTCTCAATTGCCAATCCTCAATGCTGACCCCCGCTTCAACTCCTTTCGCTCTTTGTTTGCCTCCGTGAATTCGCCCTGGCACCGCGGGATGTGAAGAGAATTGGAATTGATAAATTGTCGCGGGGGCTGAACCATCCAGACGCACGGCCATGTTGAGCACTTTGCGCATTAAGAATCTGGCTTTGGTTTCCGACCTCACGCTTCAATTGCAGGCCGGTTATAACGCCATCACCGGCGAAACGGGAGCCGGAAAATCGATCATTATCGGCGCGCTGGATCTTCTGCTGGGCGAGCGCGCCGACCGCACCCTCATCCGCGCAGGCTCCGACAGTTGCTCGGTCGAAGCAGTGTTCGATATGGCACACGGGCCGGACACGGTGAAAAGACTCCTTGAAGACAACGGGTTGGAGCCGTGCGCCGAAGATCAACTGATCCTGAAACGCGTCTTTGCCGCCGCCGGCGCCAACCGGCAGTTTGTCAACGGCTCCCCCGCCACCCTGCAGATTCTCGCCGCCATCGGCCGCGAGCTGGTCGATATGCACGGGCCGCACGAGCATCAATCCCTCCTCCATCCCGCCCGGCAGTTGGACATCCTGGACGCCTTTGCCGGACTGGAGCCGGCGCGGGAAAACTTCGCGGCGCTCGCCGGCCAGGCGCGCGAGCTAAAGAATCAAAAGGCCGCCCTCATCGTCGATGAACAGACTTACGCCCGGCAATTGGATTTGCTGCGTTTTCAAGTCAACGAGATTTCCGCCGCCAGGCTGGAGGCAGGCGAGGAGGAGCGCGTCGAGCAGGAATTCCAGCGCGCGAGCAACGCCGCCCGTCTTCTGGAGCACACGCAGACGGCCCTCAATCTGTTGGCCGACCAGGAGGATTCGCTCTTGCGTCAGGCGGGTGAATTGGGCCGCACCCTGCAGGCCTTGCAACGCCTGGACCCCGCCGCCGCAGCCCTTCTGGCCGCGCACCAACAGGCGGCCGGCGCCTGGGCCGAATTGCAATCTGCCTTGCGCCGCTATGCCGACACTGTGGAAGTCGATCCCGGCCGCTTGCGGCAATTGGAGGAGCGTCTGAATGTCCTCCAAGCCCTCCGCCGCAAGTACGGCGCGACCATCGCGGAGGTGATCGCCTATGGCAACGAGGCGCAGAAGAATCTCCGCCACCTGGAGGGGCGCGATGCGGAACTGGCGCGGCTCAATGCGGAATTGGAGAAACTGCGCGGTGAAATCAAGCGGGCCGGCCAGGAACTCTCCACCCAACGGCGCAAGACCATCCCGAGGCTGGCCAAAGCGGTCGGGCAGGAATTGCAGGGTCTTGGCTTTCAGCAAAGCCGCTTCGATATAGCCCTGCGCTCCAACGAAACGCTCACTCCTTCGGGCCTGGACGAGGTCGAATTTCAATTCGCTCCTAACCCCGGGGAACCGGCCCGGCCCTTGCGCGCCATCGCCTCCTCCGGCGAAATGTCGCGCGTCATGCTCGCGCTCAAAACGGTCCTGGCGGCGCAGGACGAGGTCCCGCTGCTGGTATTCGATGAAATTGATGCCAACGTCGGCGGTGAAACGGCCGTTGTGGTGGGCGAGAAGATGTCGCAAATCGCGCGCTGCCACCAGGTCATCTGCATCACTCATCTGCCCGCCGTCGCGGCAATGGCCTCCGCCCATTTTGTCGTCACCAAGCGGACTGAGGCCGGGCGCACGATTTCGGAGATCACATTGCTTGACCACCCCCAGCGCATCCGCGAACTGACCCGGATGCTGGGCGGGCAGACCGACGCGGCGCGGCGTCACGCGGAGGATTTATTGGAATCAGCCAAGCGCCGCCGCGCTCACTGAATACACCGGCGGCAGATTGTCGGCCAGCAGCCGCCAGGTCTCGCCTTCATCGTCGGAGGAAAAGACTTTTCCCGTGTTGGTGCCGAAGTAGAGGCCAGCAGGGGCCAGCGAGTCGGCCGCCATGCCCTCGCGGTAAACCCCGCCGAAAAAATCGCCCTCCGGCAAGCCGCCGCTCAATGCGCTCCAATGGTTGCCGGCGTCGCGGCTGCGGAAAACGCGCAGCTTGCGCTCCGGCGGACACCGAAATTCGGCCCCTTGGAGGGGAATGACGTAAAGCGTGTCGGGATCGCGCGGGTGCAGCGCGAGCGGGAATCCAAAATCCGAGGGCAAGCCGGCGGAAATCTCGTGCCAGGAGCGTCCGCCGCTGTCGCTGCGATAAACCCCGCAGTGGTTCTGCTGATAGAGCACGGGGCTGTCACCGCCTGTCATCAACAATTTGTGAACGCATTGGCCGTACTGGGGCCGTTTCTCCGGCAGAAATTCCGCGCGGGTGCCGTCATTGGCCGTGTCCCACGTCGCCCCGCCGTCCTCGGTGCGGAAAACACCGACGGCGGAGATGCCAACAAACATCTGGCGCGGATGTGCATGATCGACAACGATGGAATGCAAACAAAGGCCGCCCGCCCCCGGATGCCATTTGGCGCGCGTCGGATGGGAGGCCAAAGACGTCACTTCCCCCCAAGTCTGTCCGTTGTCCTCGCTTCGGAACAACGCGGCCGGGGCGACGCCCGCAAACAAGACGCCAGATTCCTTCGCGCGCCCCGGTTCGATGTGCCAGATGCGTTCGAGCTTCAGACCGGAGTTTTCCGGGAATTTTGGATTCAGCAGCGCGGTTTCCCAGTGCTCCCCCAAATCCGGCGAGGACGCGACCTCGCAGCCGAACCAGGAATCGTTGGCGGCGGCAAAAACGCGCCCCGATCGCTTGTCATAAATAGCGTGGTTGATTTCCCGTCCCGGCTGAAACGGGCCTTTCACACTCCAGCGCCGCCTGTTAGCGCTGGTGAATAGGAACAGTCCCTTTTTCGTTCCGACCAGCAGCAATAGTTGTGCGTTCACGCGATAGTCTCCGATGCGCAGTACAGTTAGGTTTCCCGGTCGGACGAATTATCCAATCTGGATGCCGGCGGCGTCAAATTGTTTTTTGGCCCCAGCGAGGAGATCGGATTTGATCCGCGGCGCGGCATCGGGATCGCTACACCCGGCGTTGAGCGCCAGCGTCGCTCCCTTGCGCGTGACGCGGATGACGAAGCAGCCGTCGATTTGCGTGACGTTCGGCTCCGCCTTGGCCAGATCGAGCAGAATCTGGCGTGCCCGGTCGATGTCTTGCGCCAAAGCGACTCTGATGGAAACTCCGCAATCGGCGCGAGGCGGGATCTGGGAGAGATTGACCGTGGCCTGGCTGGCCATCGCATTGTTGGGAATGACCAGACGCCGCTTGTCGGCCGTGCAGAGGACGGTGTAGCCCAGGTCGATGCTCTCCACCACGCCCGTCTCCAGCCCGGTTGGGCCGCTGACCTGCACGCGGTCGCCCAGTTTGAAGGGCCGGTACAGGATGAGGGAAACGCCGGCAATGAGGTTGCCCAGCGTGCTTTGCGCCGCCAGGCCCACGACCACCGAAACCACCCCGACGCCGGCCAGCGAGGCCGTGCCCAGGTTGTGCAGCGCGGGCACCACGTGTGCATAGCAGACGAAAGCAAGAACATAGACTATAAACTTGGCCAGTCGCCCTAAAAACCGGATGGCCGTTGGGTCCGCGCCGGCACGCGCGGCCCGATCCAGGGAACCGTTGACCGCCAAATGGATCGCCCGCCCGGCCAGCCACGCCAACAGAATGGCAACAATCCCCAAAAACACCGCGCCGATCAGTGTGCCCGGTCTCAACAGGTTATCCCGTATAAACTCCAAGTTCGCCATAGTCAGCGGCCACTGTAACGGTTCAGAGGAAAACGGAAAGGAGATTGCGACAACCGGGTTTTAAAGCCAATCCGGGCGGCTGGACTCGCTGGGTTTTTCGCATGGCGGATTGAGACTGAGAGTGAACGTGTCCATATTTGGGGCAGCGCTGTCTAAAGCGCAGACAGCCAGATGGACATTAAGGACGGACCAAAGACAGGCAAAGCGGCAGAATTTGCTTCCCCCAGCCCGAAAATACTGCCGGGAAAGGTGTCGAAACGGCCTTGGGCTGGGGGTCATGCGACCGGTGAAGTATTGCCGATGATCCTCTGCGACAGGGGGTACGGCGCGAACAAGGCATCCCCTTTAAGCAAGGGCGTGCCTTCCCTGGCGGAGCGGGCGAGGATAAACCCATACATGATGCTTGAAACTGGCATGGACGGTGCTACTCTTGCATCGCGGCGAGCAAAAGGCAATCAGTGAACAATTGAGTATTCGTATTAACCCGCCTTTTGCTTCGTTCACGCCGTAGCAAAAAAAGAAAGGTAAACTATGCAGAAGAAAATCAGCAAAAAGGCAGGTTTCACATTGGTAGAGATCATGATCGTTGTCGCGATTATCGGATTGTTGGCGGCCATTGCCATTCCCAACTTCGTCAAAGCGCGCACGACCTCCCAGATGAACGCCTGCATCAACAACCTCCGGTTGATTGATTCGTCCAAACAGCAGTGGGCGCTGGAGCAGCGCAAGCAAAACACCGACACCCCGGCAGGCACAGACCTGCAGCCCTACCTGGGCCGTGGTTCCGCCGGTGAATTGCCTTCCTGCCCGGTCGATTCGGCAAACTCCTTCGCCACCAGCTATACGGCGAACAACGTCGGCACCAAGCCCGTTTGCCAGATTGTTCCCACCACTCACATTCTGCCCTAAGTGCAGTTTGGCCTGACCCACGGGTCGGATAATTCAAAAGGCTTGGGAGAAATCCCAAGCCTTTTTTATTTTGTCCGCCCGCGGCGCCTCGGCGGCATCGCCCGTCGTGTCAAATGTTCGTTTGCATTTCGGTTTTTGGCATGATGGATGCTGGTTTCTCACTGTCGGTTCCGACGGGCAATAATTAGTGAACGCGAGTTTTTGTATTAACCCGCCCGTCGGTTGATTGACACTGTCTCAACACAATATATGAAGAAGCCATCTGTTAAGAACCTGGGATTCACGCTGGTGGAGATTATGATTGTCGTCGCGATTATTGGATTGCTGGCGGCCATCGCGATCCCCAACTTCGTCAAAGCCCGCACCACCTCTCAAATGAACGCCTGCATCAACAACCTCCGGTTGATTGATTCCTCCAAGCAGCAATGGGCGCTGGAGCAGCGCAAGGTCGGCACCGACACCCCGCAAGGCACGGACCTGCAGCCCTACCTGGGCCGCGGTTCCGCCGGCGAATTGCCCATCTGCCCGGTCGATTCGGCAAACTCCTTCACCACCAGCTATACGGCGAATAACGTGGGGACGCCTCCCGTCTGCCAGATCGTTCCCGCCACCCACGTGCTGCCATAAACGATATCGTCCATTGCGGTCTTAATGAGGCCGCAAAAGAACAAGGCCCGGGAAATACCGGGCCTCTTTTCTTGGTTGCACCCTCTGGAGCAGGGCGCGTAAGCCGCGGCGGCGGCCATCCAATCCCCCGTTGACGCCGCCAGCGGGCGCCAGGCCCGGGGACGCTGGAAAAACCGTCAATAAAAAGGCTTGCAAAAGCCGGAAAACATCCAAAAATCATCGGTGAATCGTGCTCTACGGCTGAAAACAATATGAGAATAACCTCCCACCTTTGTTTATGAACCATCAAGAGAATCCGTCGTCCCAGCTTCCGTCCTACATTACCGGCGCGATACCGAATCCGCAAAGCAAACGCGCGCCATGGTACAAAAACACCGCACCCACCTATGCCGGCATTTTCCTGTGGTTCGTGTTCTGGCAGGACGCGAGCACGACGCAAGCGGGCTTCCTCGGCGGGACATTGGCGCACGGCCTGGGTGTGGCGTTGCTGGCGTTGGCGATCTCAGCGCTGGTTTGCCATTACCTGTTTTACCTGGTGCCCGGCCTGCTGGGCATGAAGACGGGGTTGCCGCTTTACATTGTCGGCACCTCGACCTTTGGCGCCCAGGGCGGGTTTCTCATGCCCGGGTTTCTGATGGGGGTCCTGCAATTCGGCTGGCTGGGCGTCAATATTTTCTTCGCCTCGCTGGCATTGAGCGCTGTCATTCCTGTGGACGCGAGAATCATCATGGTGGTTTATGGCGTTTTGGCCGCGTTCGTCGGGTTGAAAGGCATTCAGTATGTTGCCAAGGTCGCCACTTACATTCCCTTAATTCCACTGGTGACGCTGATTTGGCTCTTTGCCAAGACGGCAGGAAGTCTGGAAGGCTTCGATCCAGCCAAGTTAATCGCGCAACACAAAGCGTTTGCGCCGTCGGCGCCCGACGCTCTCGGGGTGTGCGGCGTGATCGCCGCGATGCTGACTTATGTCGTCGGTTTCTTTGCCACAGCGGGCGCCGCGGGAGCGGATTTCGGAATGAACAGCCGCGACAAGAGGGACGTGAGCCTGGGTGGCTTGATGGGCATCGCCCTGGCCATCCTCGTTACGACCGGCTTGTCGGTTCTGGTTGTGGCAGGCGTCTATGGTTCGCCCGATATGAGCGCTGGAGCGGTGGCCGCCGGCGCGGAGAAAAAGAATTTCATTCTCAACTCATTTAACCTGATCCCTGTGATTTTGGGGCCAGGCCCGGCCAAGTGGGTCATGTTTCTCCTCGCGGTGGCGGCATTTCCGCCAGCTTGCTTTTCGGCCTTCATAGCGGCCAACAGCTTCAAAACCACCCTCCCTCAGGTCAATCCGTTCATTTCCGTCGGCATTGGGGCGGCCGTGAGCATTATTCTCGGCGTCACCGGTACGGCGGGAAAAGTCATTCCCGTTTTCGTGATCATCGGCGCTTCTTTTGGCCCTGTTTGCGGCGCCATGCTGGTGGACTATTTGCTGAGTGGAAAGCAGTGGGCAGGGCCGCGCGCCGGCTTCAATCCGGCTGGTTGGATTGCGTGGGCTTTGGGTTTCATAGTGGGCATCCTGCCGAATTTGCACGCTTTGAATCCGGAGGTTTTCCCGGACGCCCCCGCTGCCCCTGTGCTGGCCTTCATCGTTGGGGCGGTGGTCTATTGGCTGTGCGCCAAGTTGGGAATGGTGTCGGCAGTGGTGCCACTTTCCGTGAAAAATGGCGGAGAGGGGGGGATTCGAACCCCCGGTACGGTTTAACCCGTACAACGGTTTAGCAAACCGGTGCTTTCAGCCACTCAGCCACCTCTCCAAGCAATTTGCAGCTACGATTCCAAGGCACGGAATCTTGCCGGGAGAATCTGACATTTGTTGGGCTCCGGTCAAGCCCAAAGGTGGAAGGCAGCTCCGCAATTCCACAAGAGGCTGGAAAAGCCTTCTTTAATTGTCGCCAAGGGAAGCCTGAGAGATTGGATTCTCTGACTTCAGAATAATGCCTTGCGCCCGGGCTGTTGGGAATGAAAGAGCAAACGAGCGGAATGCGCCCTGCGCAAGTGGCGGCAAAGGATCGCAAATATCAGCAATTGCTGGGTTTTTTGAGGATTTTTGGTCCTTGGGGTGGGTCAAAGTGACGCACGCGCGCGAGGGTCACGGTGCGATTGGGAGCAGCCTCATCCCCCTTGTCCCGGACCTCGCGCAGGTGCAGCAGTCGCGAGAAGGGCAAGCCTTGACTGGGCACCTTGACTTACCTTGACTAACCTTGACTTCTTCTTGACGGCTTGCAACCGCGGAAGCATCTAAGGCTATGACTACGAGGAAGATGCAGCTCAATCAGCGATGCCTTCACTCGCCTTGACCAGGCTCGACTCGCCTTGACCACGCCTGACCGATTTTTACGTTAAGGCGGATCAGGTTGAATGGTTTCGGGTCGCTCGCGCGTTTGGCGGGCGACTGGCGCCTGCCGATATGTCAAAGAGCCCGCTTTGGCTTGGCTTGGCTGAGGCCGCAGCGAGGCAGGCAAAGCAGCCCGCCGGTTTTCAATGTCCCACATAATGAAGGGACATGCAAGGTCTTTTTGAAGGTTTTTTTTGGAGGGGCCGGACCGGGGCGGAAAGAACCGGTTGCCGGAAATGGAAGATGTTGAGGGAGAGGAGGTTTTGACAGGATTGAGAGGATGAACAGGATGAACGGGGTTTTGCCGGACAGAAGGTGGTTTGAAGGACGTCAGCGGAATGGCTGGCAGGGGAATCTGATGGCAGAAACATGGAGGCAGGAAAATGGGAATTGACGATTGGCGCGCGCGGAACGAGTCGCACGAAACCGAGGAGGCCCGGAGAGTCCCTGCCGCACTAATTGCGAGGCCCAAGCCGGAAGGGAGGCGCAACGACAAGAAGCGCCTTCTGACGCGCCGGGAGTCGGATCGCCCCATAGTTGGGGGCCTTGTGCGGTCGGCGGCCTGAATCGCACAGCGGCGGGGCCAAACGAAGCCAATGGGAAGCGAGGGTCGAGAAGCTGCGGGCCGCGGGCCTGGTGGCATTTTGGCTCCAAGGCGGGGAGTTGGCGCCGACGGGCATGGGGGCGGCGGAAAACGTGGCGTTGGCGGGTTGGTTACGGGAACAGACGACCGTCTTGTTGCGGTGGGCAAGGGAGCGGCTGGCGATGGGACATTATACGAACGTCAGCCCTGGGCAGGCAAACTCAGCCCGCGCGCTCTCAAGCGGGTCCGGCAGATGCGACGAATCCTCGATCGATAGTCCGAGCGATGACGATGAAAATGAAAATATGCCAATGGTGACCCCTTCACTTCATGACTCACTTGGAGAATCATCATTTACCGACCCATTCTCCACAGGATGATCAGGGCAGCGCCCCAGAAGCAGAGTGAGAAGGAAAGGATGAAGGTCAGCACCATCCTGGCAGGATACGGTCTTTCCTGTTCCATGCGCGCAAACCACAAGGCTGCGGGCCACGCCGGCAGGAATCCGGCCAAGAAGCCCGTGCCGAAGAGCAGGTAGAGTTGCCGGCACACGAAATAATAACCGACACAGGCAGTGGCGAACAGGGCCAGGCAGACCCGCGACATGATTTTTCCCGAGCGAAGCGGACCGTTGCGCACGGTGAGCAAGAGGACAAAGCCAGAGTGACACGCCACTGGCCAGGTGAACACCAATTGACCCGTCAAGACCGAGGATATAGGAAGCCCTAGAATTCCGATTACAATACTCAGAACCAAAAATGCCAGCCACGGGTCAATGAATCTTTGCATGACCCAAGCCAGGCCCGCCGCGAGACCAAGCAAGGCCACGCACCAACCGAACCAGCGCGCCATGATTGCGGGAAATGGAATCCAATAGGCGGAATAATGGTGCTGGTCCAGCCAGTCAAATACTTCGTCCAGCAACGAACGATCCTGGATTTGTGCGTTGAAATCGGCTGCCAAAACGTGGTCCGCGAGGGTCGTGGGATCAAGACCCTTCGCTTGAGGTCCAGTGTTCGTGCCTGCCGGCATGACTCCAATCTGGAAACAGGCCAGCGTCTCTTGATTTCGGACGAGCAAGCGTCCCTGAGAAATGGTCGGCGTGGTCCAGCATGGTTTTTCCCCTTCAACGACCTGGCTTCGGGCCAACTCCATGTAGCCGGTGGGACTGGGTTCGATCACGATTAAGACCCCCGACTCATTCACCAAAAACAATTTGTTGTCATAAGAAAGAACACTGGCATGGCCAGGGGCCTCCGAGGACCAAGCCACCCGGCCGGTGGCCAGCTCCACGCATTTGAATTGGCTGCGCGTGCGGCCGGTTGGACTGGCGGCAGGCTGCTCCAAGCCAGAACCGTAGATGTAACCTCGGACAATGACCGAAGAATAAATGTCATTGCATAAAGCCGTGCTCGCCCAGGCCAATTCGGCTTTGGCCGTTCCTTTTTCATAACCGAGTTTCAGCACGCGCGCGCCGCGCTTGCAGCAGGTCGAGCAAAAGAGATACGGCTCCTGGTAGACAGGGGCGGTGTTGTGCTGGTCATAGCCAGAAGCGCTCCAGCGGTCACGCCAAAGTTCGTGGCCGGTCAGGGGATCCTTGGCCACCAGCGCATGTTGGAGAAACGACACCACTTGGCGATGGCTCTGGACTTGAATTGAAAGTGGCGAGGAATAACTTGCGGCGTCATCGCCCGATTTCCAAACGACGGAACCATCCCGAGTGGAACAGGCCACCACCGATGCTCCCCGGCCACCGACGGGCAGGATAACCTTTTCATCGTCAACCAGCGGTGAACAGGCGTAGCCAAACCCGGGTCCTTCACCTCCGAGTTTTTCGGTCAAGTTGACCGCCCACAGGGTTTTTCCGTTCCGGGCGTCCAGGCAGCCCGCCTGCCCATAGCAATCGGCGTAATAGACTTTCCCCGACTTGCAGACGGGTGTGGCATACGGACCGGGAAAATCGCCACCGATTTCCCAAGGCAAATTGGAGCGTGTCCGCCAGAGCAGGCGGCCCGAATCCAGGTCCAGGCACACCACGTATTGCCCGGCCCGGGTTTGCATTTGCGTATAAACCCGATCCTCCGTGACGAACATTCCGGAAAAGCCCACTCCGAGACGTGCGCGCCAAAGCAAGGGTGGCTGGCGGTTCAACCACGGGGCCACGTTAGTTCCAACCGCCGGCACGCCCTCCTCCGGGACAGGATCCGGTGGCTGAGCAATGTTGCTTTCCTGGGCCGTCGCCAGAACGAAAGCGAAGAACCACAAGCAGCCGACAAACCTCATGGGATGGTTTAACACGCCGAGTCCACCGAGGCAAACCAACCCTTTTTGATACCCTCACAGGCAAACCGGAGGGCATGTCACCGGTCGGTCATTGAGTTTGGAGAATGTAAAACCGTTGCGGCAGCCCCGCGCTCACGGTGTTGGTGACAGTGACGGAGAAACTCCCGCTCGCCCTCAAGGAATTGGTCGCCGCCGGCGTCCATTGTCTCAACGGCAGAGCCAGGTTCGTGCTCGCCAGCACAATGTAGGTGTTGCCGGACTGCCCGTTGGTTCCGTCAAGCACAAGATTTTCCCCGGCCACGGTCAGGCCGGTGATACCCGGCTGCTCCGGATAAACGCTGATGTCGTCCAGCCCGAGGAAACTCGGGTCGTCCCGGAATCCAAGCTCCACGACGGTGTTTGTTCCCGTCGCCGAGACCATAAACTGGAGGTTGGTCCATCCGGTTGCAGGAATATTGGTTTGGTTGAACAGCGTCGTTCCATTCCACGAAACCAGAAACTCGTTAGGGCCCAACCCGTCCGGGCTGTTCAGCCACAACGAAAGCACATACGGCTCGCCCGCCGTCGTCGCCAGCGTTTGCGAAAGATAGCTGAGGGCGGAACCGGCCGATCCCAACACCGCAAAATAAGCACCCGAATGCGGAAAAGTCCCGTTAATGGTGTTGGTCACGAAATTATCTCCCGGATCTCCGCCGAACAGGTCCCATCCCGTGAAATCCCCCGTCTCGAACCCGCCGTTTTCGACCAACCCGGAATACACCGGCACCGGCGATACGGTGATGGAGATCGCCCCTCCGGCGACCGGGAGGCCCTGGCTGTTGGTTTCCACCACTGCCGCAGTGAATTTGCCGAAGGCGGTGTAGGTGTGTGATGGGTTTCGCACCGCGCTTGTCGAACCGTCCCCAAAATCCCAATTCCAATTCACCACCGGATTGGTCGTGCTGTCCATCGCGGCCGCAGTGAAGGTAACTGCCAGCGGGACGTTGCCGCTGGTCGGATGGGCCGTGATGGCAATTCCCGTCAACGCCTTCGTCGGCACGGTCCCATAGGTCGAGCCCCAGCCGGTCGCGCCTGGCAAATAGTAAACCGTCGCGTCGCTGTCACTGGCGAATACCGTCGAATCGTCTGGCGGCGCATTTCCCTCGAAATAGGCCGCCGCCAGGCTGCTGCAGTAGGCAAAGGAATAATCCCCCACGCTTTTCGCCCCGCTTGGAATGATGACGGTCGTCAGCCCGGTGCAATCGCTGAACGCCGCATAACCGATGCTCGTCAGGGTCGCCGGCAGCACGAAATTGGTCAGGGCGGAACAATCCTGAAACGCCGCCACCCCGATGGCCGCCAGCCCGTCCGTCATGGTCACGCTGCCCAAGTCAAGGCAATCGAAGAAGGCGAGAGACTCGATGTTGGTGACGCTTGACGGGATCGCGACGCTGGTGATCGGGCATCCCCCGAACGCCTGTGAACCCACGTCCCCGACGCCGTCAGGTACCGTGAAACTGCCTTTGAGGCCGCCCGGATATTCAACCAGCAGCGTTCCCGCCTTGTTGTACAACACGCCATTGACGCCGCTGTACGCTGGATTTCCCGACGCCACCGTGAACGCCGTCAGATTGAGACAGTTTGCGAACGGAACAGCACCCAGGCTGGTCACGCTGGCAGGGAGGGCAATGCCGGTCAGGGCGTTGCAGAGAGCGAAAGCCTCATCTCCGATGCTCGTGACGCTGTCCGGGATGGTGACCCCCGTCAGGAAGCTGCAACTCTCGAAGGAGTAGTTCCCGATGTTCGTTACGCTGTTCGGAATGGTGATATTGGTCAGATTGCAGTCCTCAAACGCTGCATCCCCGATGCTGGTGACGCTGTTGGAAATCGTGTACGATGTCGCAGGGTTGCCATCCGGATATTGCACCAGCTTGGTCTGGCTTTTGTTGCACAACACTCCCGCCACGCTCGAGTAGGCCGGATTGGCCGGATCCACCATGATCGCCGGGAGTTGGTTGCAATCCAGAAACGCCGCATCACCGATGCTGGTCAGAGCGGCGGGGATCATCACGTTCGTCAAGCCGCTGCCGAAAAACGCATATTGCCCCAGGTTTGTCATGCTGTCGGGAATCGCCAGGCTGCTCAGATCAAAACACGAGGCGAACGCATCGTCGCCAATGCTCGTCACGGCGCCTCGAAACGTCACGTTGCTGAGGCTGAAGCAGTCCTGGAAGGTTCCAAGTCCGATGTTGCTGACGCTTTCCGAAATCGTCACTTCGGCCAGGCCCGAGCAGGAAATGAATGCGAAATTTCCAAGGTTCGTCACGCTGTCCGGAATAGTGACGCTCGTGAGGATGCTGACACTGGAAAACGCTTGCGCTCCGATGCCCGTCATCGGCAAGCCGTTGATCGTCGAGGGAATCGCCACCGATCCCCCTGGCCCCGTGTAGCCCGTGATCGTGATGGTCCCCGCATTAGTCACATAAGTGAAATCCGACGCCGGCGCAGGTTCTTCTGTGTAGGCGCCGGACTCCGTGTTCGTGGCATTAGCGCTGACGGAGACCATTTGATTGCTCGGCGCCGTCCATCCGGTCACCGTTGTGAAACTGACCGTGTGCGGCCCCACCGACAGGCCCAAAACCGTCGCCCCGCTCGGTTGAAGAAGCCCGCCATCCACCAGCCATTGCGCCCCGGACGCCACCGCTCCGGCCGGCAGAAGGGTTACTTGGAGCGAGCCGTTTGGATTCGGGGCGTCCTCAATGACCGTCGTCAGATCATCAAACATGGAGCCCCACCCGCTGGTCCCTGCCAAATAATAAACCGTCGCGCTGTCGCCCAGGAACGCCGACGGATCCGACATAGGCTCGTTGCCCTGGAAATACACGCTGGTCAGGCCGCAATAGGCAAACGCCCCGTAGGGGAGGTCTCCGACGCTGGCGGGGATTGTCACGGTAGCCAGCTTGGGGCAGTCGCCAAACGCAAACTCCCCGATGCTGCCGACGCCGTTGGACATCGTCACATTAGTCAGGCTGCCGCAGCCCTGGAACGAAAGGAATCCAATGGTGGCGACATTGCTGGAGATAATGACGTCGGTCAGGTTACAGTCCTCGAACGCGTAGCCTGCGATGCTCGTCACGCTGCCGGGGGTGGTGTAACTGCCCGAAAAGCCGGGCGGGAATCGAACCAGCATCGTTTGATTCTTGTTCAACACCACGCCGTTGACGGAGCTAAAATTCGCATTGCTCGGATCCACGTTGATCGCCGTTAAGTGGCTGCACCCCGCGAATGCCGACGTGGAGATGTAGCTCACGCCGGCGCCCAGCGTCACGTTAGTCAGCCCGGCGCAATCCCCGAAGGCACTGTCCTCGAGGCTCGTGAGGCTGGCGGGCATCGTCACCCCAGTCAGGCCGTCGCATAAAATGAAGGCGTTCGTGTCAATGGTCGTGACGCCGTCCGGAATCGTGTAGCTTCCGTCCAACCCCGCCGGATAGTCCAGCAGCGTCGTCACGTTTTTGTCGAACAACACCCCGCCAACGCTGGTGTAGGACGGATTCCCGGCCGCCACCGTGATGGCTGGCAAGTTGTAGCAATTAATGAACACCTGCGGTCCGATGCTTGTCACGCTGTCGGGAATGGTCACGTTGGTCAGGCCGAAGCAAAACCCAAACCCCGTCGCCCCGATGTTCGACATGCTATTGGGAATAGTCACGCCGCTCAGGTAGTAACACGCCGCGAAGGCACTCTGTCCAACGCTGGTCACGTTTCCCGGAATCGTGTAAATCCCGCTCACCCCGGGCGGATACTCCACCAGCGTCGTCCCGCTCTTATTGAACAACACGCCGCCGGCGCTGCTGTATGCCGGGTTGTTGGTATCCACCGTGAAGGACGTCAGCGCGTCATTGGGCGCGAACTCCTGCGCCTGGATGTTCGTGACGGTGTCTGAAATTGCGATGCTCGTGATCCCCTTGTTTTCGAAGCCGGAGCCTTGAATCTCGGTGACCGGCAGCCCGCCAAGGTTGGTTGGGATGGTCACCGCCCCGCCCAGCCCCGTGTAGCCCGTAATGATGGCCGTGCCATTGTAGGTGATATAATTGAATTGCGCCCGCGCCGCCGGAGCGGTCAAAAACAGCAGCAACAAAAGGAACCGATTCGTCTTCATACGTAATTTGGCCTCCCTGAAAATAACGTGACCAGTTCAGGCTTCAACGAACCGGTCTTTCCACACCTGCCTATTAAAGCCTAAAGCAAGGTATTAGTCAACCTATTTGATCATGTTCTTAAAACGCCCTTTCAGTGGGCGATGAGGACAAAGAAACGCGACGGCGGCCCAGGCGCAACCGACACGGTGAAGTTGGAGCCAAAGAGGGCAGGGGAGTTGGTCACCTGTTGCCACGAATTTGAGGCCGGAAAATTCGTGGCCGAATACAGCCCGAAATTCGTGGCCCAACTTGGCCACGTCAAAACCAATTGGCCGCCCGGTTTCGCAATGGAGAGGGCAGGGACCGGCGAGGTGTTCACTGTCTGAGTGTTGGAATACAAGCTGGCACCAGCGGCATTCCATGATTGGACGCGATAGCTATAATTGGTTCCCATGCTCACAGGAACATCGACCCAAGTAGTGATATTAGTTGCCAAACTGGCGATTTGGGTCCAAAGGCCATCGGCACCGAGCCGGCGTTGGACGATAAAGCCGGATTCATTATTGTCGTTGTCCCGCCATTGCAGGGTGACCGCCGCCAGCCTGTTGCTGGCATAGAGCAGGCGCGGCGCGTCCGGAAGCCACACGGGAGCACCGCCGGCCGTGATGGAAACATTATCGACGTATCGGAATTCGCCGCTGCCCATGCCGCCGTCGTTCTGCTCGAAATAAAAAATCACGGTTTGGCCGGCATAAGCCGAGATGTCGGCGGTGCGGCTGACCCAATTGCCGTTGGTCAGTTGTTCCCAATTCAGCAGCGTGACAAACGTTCCGTTTGGCTGCAGCAGGCGCACCCGCAATAAGCCGTCGTGCGTGTTGGCATCGGCGCAGGTGTTGAAACTCAGCGTAGCCGCGTTGGCCGGAAGAATGATCTGACGCGCAAACCACGAATTCGGATCGCTGTCCGGCACGCCGAGATCAGACCCGTCAAGCTCTAGCGCGCCGGGGGGATCGCCGATTGTGCCCGTCCAGATGGCCTTATCGTAAGGTTTGCCCGAAATGGCCCCGACCCAGCCTTGAAGGCTGAAGCCGAAATCATAGGCCAGCTTGCGGCCGATATTGGCGCGAATGAGTTTTACGTACTGGTCAGGAGTCACGACGCGAACTGTTGAGGCGAGATTGGTCACAACGGATCGCAGACTCGATAGATTGGCATAAACGGAGTCGCCGTAATGGAAAAGCGCCAGGCTGTAGCCGGATGGGCTTGAGGGATCAAGAGCGCCTTGGTTGATGTTGGTCAGCAGGGCACCGCTGCTCTCCAAGCCGCCCCAAAGCAAGTCGGTCGGCGAGAGAATGGGTCTGCCGTTGGTGGAAAAATAAATCTGCCCAACCGGCCCCGCCGCGGCCTGCAATTCGAGGTTCCCATTGGTCGTCCCTTGCTCCATCCCGATCTGGCCATTGGTGGAAAAATAAATCTGCCCGCCCGAGCTGCCGAACGGTTGGTCATACTGGGAGTACTCCTCGTAGATCAGCGCGTCGATGGCGGGCTGTGAAAGATATTGGTTCCAAACGCCGGCGTTGGTGAAGGAATTGAAGTCTATCACTTGCGCGATATTCAAATCGGCTCTGGACATATAATCGCTCAGGGCCTGGGTCTGGAGGGCCAGGGCGGCGGCGGGTAACTGGCTCGGGTAAAAGTAACCCACCCCGCTGGGGCCGGCGACGAAGAAATCGCGGCCCGCTCCATTGGAAGCGCTTTCAAAATACCAGCGCAAGACCGCCGGCGCCAAATCCGCCAGCGACGGCGAGAGCGCCCACCCCATGTTGAAAGAGCCCCGCGCCGGACTGTTGAAGAATCCCGGCAGGCTGCCGAGGTTCTCCTGCACGTTGTCGCCGTCGGTCATAAGGAATGCCACATAATGAACGCCCGTTTGAATAGCGGGGATGGAATATGTGTGTTGACAGATGGAAGGGTCGGTGATGCTGCTCAGGGTGGAAAGGTCCAGCGCCCAATCCGAAGCCACGGTAAAGACGCCATTAGCCGAACTGTCACCCACGAACACGCTTTCGCCCTCCGAAGCGTCCCCCCAGCCCAGACAGGCCGAATTGGGGTTCATGCAGGTCATGACGTAATTGCGAAACGGGCTGTTGCCGTCGAAAAAGATGAAGGTGTTGGCCATGGTCGCGTAATCGCGCAAATTGTCAGCAAAACTCTCCTTCTGCTCGATCACCACGTTGCGGCTGAACGCCGCGTTGTCATTGGTCCAAACCCACTGATCGTTCACCGTCCGAACGTCTGCCAGGCGGTTGGTGATACCGTAGGCCCGGACGGTGGCTTCGATGCTGGCATCGACCGCCACCGCGTTGGACGGGCCGCAGAGGCAGTTTGCGGCGTCAAGGGAGTTCGTATTGGCGTTGTAGTCATACAAGATGTACCCGGCGACCAATCCCTTAAACTGGCTGATCAGCGGCCACGGACTAGTGACGGTCGATCTGGGAATCCCATAACGGGCCGTCAAATAACCATCCCAAATGCTATAGCCGGAGCCGCCGTCGATATAAATCTGATTGCTCGATTGCCGCGCCACCAATCCTTGCAGGGTGGCGATCAGCACTCTCTGCGCGGTGTTCTCCAAAGCCGCGTCGGAAATCACTTCGATGGAGGCCAGGTTGGTTCCCTTTGGAAACAGACCGGCTGGCGCCGCCGGGGCTCCGCCGGCTGCCAAACAAAACAGGACAAGCCACCTGGCGCCCGACGCAAACCAGGGCTGTGCCGTTGCGCAGTTGTCTGGGTGCAAGTTAATACTGGTGAATGCGGTGGTGCTGCTGCTTGAGGGACATCATGTTTGTCCGACCGATACCTCGAAGCCAACGTCGCTGTCAACGCCCATCTGGCAAAAGCCGCCGTGGGCAGGGCGAATTCAGCCAGGCAGGCAAGGGCGGATTTGAAGAATATTGGCGACTGTTACGAATGCGCCCGCGCAAGTGGCAGCAAAGGGTCGCAATTATCAGCAATTGCTGGGGTTATTGAGGATTTTGGTCTTTGGGATGTGTCAAAATGACGCATACGCAAGTGGCACAGGGCGGTTGGCTGCAACCTTATGTCCGTTATCCCGGACCTCGCGCAGGCGCAGAAGACGCAGAGAAGGGCAAGCCTTGACTGGGTACCTTGACTTACCTTGACTAGCCTTGACTTCTTCTTGACTTGAAAGGAAGAAATTCGGATTACGATTAGGATTAAGATTCTGATTATGAGGAAGATGCAGCACAATCAGCGATACCTTGACTCACCTTCACCCAACCTTGACTTGCCTTGACCGGGGTTGACCGGGAGGTTCGGTTTTAACGTTAACGCGGATCGGGTTGAATGCTTTTGGGTCGCTCGCACGGTGGGCGGGCGACTGGCGCTTGCCGATATGTCAAAGAACCCGCCTTCGCTAAAGCTACGGCGGGGCAGGCCGGCCTTGGCTTGGCTAAAGCCGCGGCGAGGCAGGCAAAGCAGCCCGCCGGTTTTCAATGTCCCATATAATAATGGGACATGCAAGGTCTTTTTGAAGGTTTTTTTGGAGGGGCCGGACCGGGGCAGAAAGAACCGGTTGCAGGAAATGGAAAATGTTGAGGGGGAGGAGGATAAGGAGCAAGGCTTGCAAAGTAGGAGGAGGGATGGCAGGATCGCTGCAATCACAACGGCACGATCCTCAAAACGAAAGGAACCACGCCAAAATGACTGACCTTCACCAAAGCAATTTCCAAGACCGCGTCGAACGAGCGGCCGAGGCGGCCTTGAAACGAAGCGGCAGCGTCGGCCCGCTTGAACTTTTCCAGGAAATGGGGCTGCTCCAGGCCGTTCACGTCGAGAATTGGCGCAAAGGCCACGAGCATTACCGGACGCTCCAGCAGTGGATTCAGGTCGGGCCGGAGAAGTTCCAAAAAGCCATTCGCCATTTCCAAGAGTGGGTGAAACAGCGCGGCTTGCGCCCAATCGAAGCCGCCCACGTGCGCCGCGGGCCGGGCGGCATTGAACAATTGCGTGTCACCGAAGACGGCGATGCAGAATGGGAGAAGTTCTATCGCACGTACTACACACCGGCGGATATGCCGCAAAGGAAGACAGCGCGGCTTGCGGCCAAATTAACCCGGCCGCCCGAGTTGGTGGTGTTCGAGAAAGTGAGCGACGAGGGCAACTGTAGTGAATGCGGCGCGGAACTGCTCAAGGGATGTTTTCTGCTGATGGAAAAAGGCCAGCCTCTTTGTCTTACCTGCGCCGATCTGGACCGATTGGTATTTCTTCCCGCGGGTGACACGGCGTTGTCGCGCCGCGCGCGCAAGCACAGTTCGCTTGCGGCGGTGGTGGTGCGATTCAGCCGGACGCGCAAACGGTATGAGCGCCAGGGTCTGCTGGTGACCGATGAGGCCCTGGCCACAGCCGAGGAGGAGTGCGCCGCCGACGCGCCCGACCGTGCAGCCGCCCGCAGCCGCGCGGCATTCGCACGTCAGGAGGCAGATTGCGAATTTGTGGCCGCGCTGGCCCAGGCGATTTTGCTGCGATACCCCGGTTGTCCGGCCGATGAAGCCCGCCGGATCGCCGAGCACACAGGCCGCCGCAGCAGTGGCCGAGTGGGCCGATCCGCGGCCGGTCGCGCACTGGATGCATCAGCGGTGGACCTCGCCGTGAACGCTCACATCCGTCATGCGCACACAAATTATGATGAGCTACTGATGCATGGCACCGAACGTCTTGAGGCCCGCGCACGGGTACGGGAGAGGATGCAGCGTGTGCGGGCGGAATGGTCGGGCGTATAAACAATCAAAGCTTGCGCCAGCGTAGAAGCCAACGCGATTGAGGAAACGCTCAGGAACTGTCCTCGGGTGTGAGACAAAATTCTTCAGGTGACGAAAAAGGGTCCCCTCTCTCCGGCTCTCTCCCCGCACGCGGGGAGAGAGGGCAAACGTGGCCCCAAAGGAGTATGTTGGGTCGCATATACT